>JADFHH010000267.1 GCA_022567275.1 Pseudomonadota bacterium
CACTGAACTGACCAACACCGCGCGAAAGCCGGGCAAGGTTGCCGCCGTTGCTATGGCGAACAAGACCGCGCGCATGGTCTGGGCCGGCCGGCGCATTCGATAATCCAGGTTGGTTTGGCCGTAGCCGCGATGCAGTGGCGTATTTTTTTACATCTGAGGCGCTTGCAGGCGGGTGATACCGGCGGGTTTCAAGACATATCCCGGGCTTGCGACGGCTCTGGACGGTTCGCTAAACGCGCCCACCGAGCAAACCGATACGACGATTGTTGGATGATATTCCGGCTGCCAATTGAATCTGATTGGAGAGCGCGCTCAAAGTCAAAATGGGCTCACAGCAGCCGATCGCTGCAGCAGGCACGAACATCCGATTTGGGCCGTATTTACTAACAAGCGCAAACGGATGTAGAGGCTTGGGGTGTGGTCCTCCCGCCAATGATTGCTATTCTATCCTTGGTCGCAAACAAATGCGGCGCCCACAAACAATTAAGGCAAAGCGCATGTCCCAGATGTTACTTCTTGAATCACTCGATTTGCTCAAGGCGGGCAATTTCCGGCCAGGTACAGAAATGGAGAAGGCGCATCAGATCAGTCAGGAGCACGAGGGTGTGCCACATTTCGATTGGGTGCATGCTCTAGTTCACCGGATCGAAGGCAATGACGCGAATGCTGGGTACT
Organism: Pseudomonadota bacterium; assembly: GCA_022567275.1. Taxonomy (GTDB): domain Bacteria; phylum Pseudomonadota; class Alphaproteobacteria; order Rhizobiales; family Methyloligellaceae; genus UBA2767. The sequence continues at coordinate 676 of JADFHH010000267.1, forward strand.
GGTATCGGCGTGCTGGCAAGACCCGGCATTCAGGATCGATCGAGGAAGAGTGGCAAATCATTCGAACGGCGGTAGAAAAGGCTTGAGGCACATCGAGACTTCCTGACGTCTCATTTTGAATTGCTGCGCAAATCAATATGGGCTGGTTCGATGGGCCGCACTGCAGCATTTATGACCTGGCATGAAGATCGGCAATGGACCGTTCGTGGGCAGCGCAAATTTCTGCATCGCAAAAGGGCCCGCGACCAAATCGTGGTATCTAAGGACCGCAAAGTTTCGGGTAGTGAATTCTGGGTGCGCGTGTTTCTGTTGAATGTGTGGCTTTATTTGTTCTAGAAAATGTGTTAGAACAAAGCATGAACACACGAGAGCTATGCGCGAATTTGGGTGATGGCTGAAAATTGAAGGCGGCGTATCGTGGCGGGTGACAATGCCTGCCAGAACCTCACAAGGAGCGATACGCCATGACAAACGATACAACGATCCTGCCTTTCCGCCAATCTGAAAAGGTTGATGATGCGTTAACGGAAATTGCGCGCGAGGGTGCGCGCCGTATGCTTGCCGAAGCGTTGGTCGCGGAGGCGGATGCCTTTGTTGCCGGTTTCAGCGAAGAGCGGCTGATGGACGGTCGGCGGCGTATTGTGCGGCATGGGTTTGGGCCTAAGCGCCAGATTCAGACGGGGGTCGGCGCAGTTCCGGTCCGGCGGCCCAAAGTCCGGGACCGTGGCCCTGAAGGGACTGCTGTCAGTAAGATACGTTTCACCTCCAGTATCCTGCCTAAATGGGCGCGCCGGTCACCAAGCCTGGATGCCCTTTTGCCGGTGTTGTATCTGCGCGGGATTTCCACCGGCGACTTCCAGAAGGCGCTGAGCGCGATCCTGGGTCCAGACGCGCCGAACTTGTCGCCCGGAGTGATCACGCGCCTTACAGCTGGATGGCCAAGCGCAGTATGAAAGTTGGCAGCGACGCGATCTTTCGGCCCGCCGCTATGTCTATATCTGGGCCGACGGTGTTTATCTTCAGGCCCGCATGGAAGACAACGCAGAATGTATGCTGGTGATCATCGGAGCAACGCCTGAAGGCAAAAAGGAACTGCTGGGCTTCCAGGTTGGTCTGCGCGAGAGTGCGCAGAGTTGGCGCGAGCTGTTGGTGGGCCTCAAGAGCCGCGGCCTGTCCTGCGCCCCGGAGATTGCGGTCGGTGACGGTGCCATGGGCTTCTGGAAAGCTCTGGGTGAGATTTTCTCCAGCACCAGACATCAGCGTTGCTGGGTCCACAAAGTGAAGAATGTGCTGAACCATTTTCCCAAGCCGATGGCGTCGGCAGTGAAGTCAGACCTGAACGACATTCAGCATGCGGAAACACGGGCCGAGGCCTTGGTGGCGCTCGATTTGTTCAAAGAAAAATACGGTGTCAAATTTGAAAAGGCCGTGGCCTGCCTGACCAAGAGCAGAGACGAATTGCTGGCATTCTATGATTTCCCGGCGGAACATTGGATCCATTTACGAACCTCAAACCCAATTGAAAGTGTCTTCGCCACTGTTCGTCACAGAACGATCAGAACCAAGGGCGCATTGTCGCAAAAGACCGCAAAACTGATGGTGTTTACGCTCATTCAGGCGGCCTCCAAAAATTGGCTGCGCCTGAAAGGCAGAAATCAGTTGCCCAAACTCATCGAAGGCATCAAGTTCAACGACGGTGTCGAAGTGACCGATGCCAATGAAACCTGCGCCGCCTGAATGGACGCCGTCACCCAAATTCAACCATAGCTCAGCCGACGTCCGTCTAGGTTGCAGCGAACGACGGCTCAGAGCCCTTACTGCCCAATGCAGCATTGCGCACGTTTTGACACGAAGCGGCAGAAAGCGCGGTGGGTTCAACTGATCGCCGCAACACACGCTGCAAACTTTTCAGCTGGCGTTTGATATTGCAAGGTCTTACGGGGCCGCTCGTTGAGTTGCCTGGCGATGGCGCTGAGTTTGGCTTGGGAATGAACGGAAAGGTCCGTTCCGCGCGGCAAATACTGTCTGAGCAGCCGGTTGGTGTTTTCGTTTGATCCACGTTGCCAAGGCGATTGTGGGTCGCAGAAGTATACTTCAACGTCCGTTGCCATTGTCAGACGCGGATGGTCCGCCAGTTCCTTGCCACGATCCCATGTCAGGGATTTGTAGAGTTCTCTTGGCAATCGTTGCGATTGCTTGATCAGGGCAGAAATGACGCTGTTGGTGTCTTTGTTGGCGACTTTGACCAGCATGACATAGCGAGAGTGCCGCTCAACCAGCGTCGCAATGTAGCTGTTCTTTGAGCCGCCAATCAGATCACCTTCCCAGTGTCCCGGTACGGCACGATCCTCAACAGACGCGGGCCGTTCGCTTATCGGGATAGCATCTTTGATTTGCCCCAACCCGTTGCGCTTCAAACTGGCGTGTCTGGACCGGCGGATCGTGCGTTTGGCGCGCAGGTGTTCCAGAAGCTCTTTCTTAAGAACGCCACGCGCCTGGATATAAAGGCTTCGGTATATCGTCTCATGCGACACCTGTTTGTGCGTCTCCCCTGGGAAGGCACGTTTGAGCCAACCCGCAATCTGTTCGGGCGACCATTTGCGCCGCAGCTTCGCCGATACTGTGCGGCTCAGGGATGGGTGGCAAGCCAGCTTGCAGGGTTTGGGGCGCAAGGCGCGATCCCATGCGGCCTGATCTGAGGCTGTCGCACGATACGCTGATCGCCCGCCGTTGCGCCTGACTTCACGGCTGACGGTTGAAGGTACCCGTCCCAATTGTCGGGCTATCGCGCGCAGTGAATAATTGACGCTGAGCCCTCGGGATATCTCTTCGCGTTCAGCAAGGCTCAACGCGAGACTGCCACGCTTGCGATCCGGAGGACGAATGCCACCAGTTGGTGAGATCACCGAAAAAACCGAAGACGATTGCCGCTCAAACCGCCGCCCTATCGAACTCATTGACTCGCCACGCTGCCAGCGATCCCAGATCTCAGCCCGCTGCGAAGCCGAATAGTAAATGCGACGACGATACTTCATGTTCAACACTCCATCTTTGGTAAAAGATTAAGGGGCTGACCCAGATAACTCAAAAAAGGGGTTATCATGGGCCATATGCGAAAGAGCCGACTCAGCCAGTATAAGCAGAACCGTCTGACCGAGCATTTTGTTTCGGGATCGACGGC
>JADFHH010000268.1 GCA_022567275.1 Pseudomonadota bacterium
AGGAACCGCCCACGGAGCAAAACTATTCCCCCCGGTCCTGGCAGGTATCGCACCGGCCGAACATGACCGGCACCCCTGACGCCTACCGGCCGCGCGGCAGCACTCTTGTTGCTGGCGGCAGACCACCCGCCACCGGTGATTATGAGCCCTGGAGGCCGGAATAACGGCACAGATGGCAATCGGTTTGTACCGCCATGGCGCGTTCGACAGATGGGTGGCAGGCGCTAATCGTCTGGTAAAGATTTGCGGATAAAGACAACGGGTATGAGTGAGGGACTGTCCAGCATAATCGGCTTGAGCGGCGGCTGGCGGAGCGTGCACATCATCGTCTTCGCCCTTGCCTGTCTGGTTTCGCCGCGACACGCGCTTGCGCAAAAAATCGAAAATCCGATTGCGGTGTTTGCCGCGCTCGACAAGGTCACAGGGCGCATTTTGCCGCTTGACGTGCCGATCGGCGAGACCGTGCGCTTCGGTGCGTTGACGGTTACGCCGCGCGTATGCTACACGCGGCCGCCGACCGAACCGCCGCTGACATCCGTATTCGTCGAGGTCGATGAGATCAAACTTTCAGGCGATCGTCAGCGCATCTTCACCGGCTGGATGTTTGCCCAAAGCCCCGGGCTTCACGCGGTGGAGCATCCCGTGTTCGATGTCTGGCTGACCAATTGCAAGACCGAGTCCCCTGAACAGCCGGCGGACAATCTGGAAAAATCCCCGCCACCGAGAAGCGCTTCGTCCAACAGGCGCTGAAATTTATCGCGCGGCACTTCGATGGCGCCGAACCGGACCAGATGGTCGGTCAGGAACTGCGTATCGAGAAGTGCGAAACCGCCATATTTGAGCCGGGCGGCGAGATAAACCAGGGCAACCTTGCTGGCGTCGCGCTCGCGCGAAAACATGCTTTCGCCAAAAAAAGCGCCGGCGATCCGCACCCCGTAGAGCCCGCCCAGCAAGGCGCCATCTCGCCAGACCTCAATGGTATGGCAGTGGCCAAGGCTGAACAATTCGCCATAGAGGAAACGAATGCGCTGGTTGATCCAGGTACTGTGGCGTCCGGGATGCGACTCGGCGCAGCCATCGATGACCGCCTGGAAATCATGATCGATGCGCACCTCGAAGCGTTGCTGGCGGATGGTGCGGGAGAGCCGCTTCGACACATGAATATTATCGAGCGGCAGGATGCCCCGGCGCTCGGGTTCAATCCAGTAGAGCGCGTTGTCTTCAGCACTTTCCGCCATGGGGAAAATGCCGCATGCATAGGCCTTGAGCAAAACCTGCGGCGTGATATCGACCATGATGTCGTTGATTGAAGTCATGCACTTTCAGACTTTTCGAGATAGTTTTCGAGCCAGTGAATGTCGTAGGACCCGTTTATTATATCGGGTTCGCCGATCAGTTTCGAGAAGAGCGGGATGGTGGTGTCGACGCCATTGATGACGCATTCGTCCAGCGCCCGTTTAAGCCGCATCAGACATTCGTCGCGGGTGCGCGCATGGACAATCAACTTGCCGATGAGACTGTCATAGTCGGGCGGGATGTGGCAGCCGGCATAAGCGGCGGAGTCGATGCGCACGCCAAGGCCGCCAGGCGCGTGGTACTGCGTAATCAGGCCTGGCGAAGGCCTGAAGCTGGTGGGATGCTCCGCATTGATGCGGCATTCTATGGCGTGGCCCTCGAAGCGAACATCTTCCTGGGTGAAGCTGAGTGGCGCGCCTGAAGCTATGCGGATTTGCTCGCACACCAGATCGATGCCGGTAATCATTTCCGTCACCGGATGCTCCACCTGAAGCCGGGTGTTCATTTCGATGAAATAGAATTTCCCGTCCTCATACAGAAATTCGACCGTTCCCGCGCTACGATATTTCAGCTCTTGCATGGCGTGCGCCACGGTCGCGCCGATGCGCGCGCGCTGCTTGTCATTGAGGGCGGGGGAGGGGGCCTCTTCCCAGATCTTCTGGTGACGCCGCTGGAGCGAGCAATCGCGTTCGCCAAGATGCACCGCGTTGCCTTTCCCGTCGCCAAAAATCTGAACTTCGATATGGCGCGGCGCTTTGAGGTATTTTTCCATATACAGCGTCGCGTCGCCAAAGCCTGCCTTGGATTCAGCGCGCGCGGTGGAAAGTGCTGATGCAAGATCGGCGGCGGATTGAGCCACTTTCATGCCGCGCCCGCCGCCGCCAAAGGCTGCCTTGACGAGAACGGGATAGCCTATCTCTTGCGCAATCTGCTTTGCCTCTTCATCGGACGTGAGCGCGCCATCGGAGCCTGGAACCACAGGCAGGCCAAGCGATTTGGCCGTTTTCTTAGCCTCGATCTTGTCGCCCATGAGCGCGATATGTTGCGATGAGGGTCCGATGAAGGAAATTTTATGCTCTTCGAGAATCTCGGCAAAGCGCGCATTCTCGGAAAGAAAGCCGTAGCCGGGATGAACCGCGTCGGCATTGGTAATCTCGCAGGCGGCGACGATTTGCGGGATATTCATATAACTCTCGGCGGCCTTGGGCGGGCCGATACACACGCTTTCATCCGCCAGCTTGACATGCATGGCGTCGGCGTCGGCGGTCGAGTGGACGGCGACGGTCGCGATTCCCAAATCCTTGCAGGCGCGCAGAATCCGCAGCGCGATTTCGCCGCGGTTCGCGATGAGGATTTTATCGAACATAGAGTATGGACCCTGGCTGTGGAATCTAGAGAGGTTGTTCATTCGCATTGAAGCGTTGAGACTGGCTGGTTGTGAAGATCAATCAGTTTCAGGAGCTTTGAATGAACAACCTCTTTAGATTCCACAACCAGGGTCCGGAGTCTAATCCTGAAACGGATCGTGCACCAGAATGGTGTCCTCGCGCTCGGGGCTGGTGGAGAGCATGGCGACCGGCGCCTCGATCAACTCCTCCACGCGGCGGATATATTTGATGCAGTTGGCCGGTAAATCGGCCCAGGAGCGGGCCCCGGCGGTGGACTGGCTCCAGCCTTGATGGGTTTCATAAACCGGCTCGACCCGGGCCTGCGCCCCCTGGCTGGCCGGGAGATGGTCGATGGGCATGCCGTCGAGCCGGTAGCCGACGCAAAGTTTCAGCTCCTCGAACCCGTCGAGCACATCGAGCTTGGTGAGGGCGATGCCGTTGATGCCGGACACCTTGATGGTTTGCCGCACCAGGCAGGCGTCGAACCAGCCGCAGCGCCGCGCGCGGCCCGTCACCGTGCCGAATTCGCGGCCCCGCTCGCCAAGCGTCTGTCCCACCTCGTCATGCAGCTCGGTTGGGAACGGCCCTTCGCCGACGCGTGTCGTATAAGCCTTGGTGATGCCGAGCACATAGTTAAGCGCACTGGGGCCCAGCCCCGTGCCCGTAGCGGCTTGCGCGGCCACCGTGTTGGAGGACGTCACGAACGGATAGGTGCCGTGGTCGATATCGAGCAGCGCCCCTTGCGCGCCCTCGAACAGGATGCGCTTGCCTTGGCGGCGCTTGGCGTCGAGCAGCGCCCAGACCGTATCCATGAAGGGGAGGAGTTTGGGTGCGATCTCGCCAAGCTGCGCGCACAGCTCATCGGCGGCTATTTCCGGCTCTCTCAAGCCCCGGCGCAGCGCATTGTGATGGGTGAGGATACGCTCGATCTTGGGTTTCAGGGTTTTCAGGTTTTGCAAATCCATCACCCGGATGGCGCGCCGGCCCACCTTGTCCTCGTAAGCCGGACCGATACCGCGCCTGGTGGTGCCGATCTTGCCCGCGCCGGCAGCCGCCTCGCGCAAGGCGTCGAGTTCGCGGTGCAGGGGGAGGATGAGTGTCGCATTCTCGGCGATGCGGAAATTCTTTCGCGAAATTTCTACGCCTTGCGAGGCGCGCGTCTCC
>JADFHH010000269.1 GCA_022567275.1 Pseudomonadota bacterium
ATAGGTTTCCAGAAGCTGGGGGTCGACCTCGTCCAGGCTTGTTGGGCCTTCGGTCGATTTCGGCGCGGCATAATAATACAGATCCTGAAAATCGATCTTCTTATGGTGGACCCGCGACCATTTCGGTTCATCCATGGTCAGCCAGCGCTGAAAAGCATCGAGCCGCCAATCGAGCATCCACTGAGGCTCGTCCTTCTTTTCGGAGATGAAGCGGACGATGTCCTCATTCAGCCCCTTGGGCGCCTTGATCGTCTCGATATCGGTCTTGAAACCGTATTTGTACTTGTCGACCTCCATCTCCTTGACGTGTTCGACGGTTTCCTGAACTGCTGCCATTTCTCTGTTCGTCCTTGTGTTAATTCAAGCGGCTCTGCGCCGGTTCTCGAAAGCCTCGTATATGCCGCACCATGCGGCGAGAAACGTATCGATTTCATCCTCGCCTGTGTCCCAGCCGAGGCTCACACGGATGGCGCCGCGCGCGACATCCTCGCGCGCCTGCATCGCCACCAGCACGTGGGAGCGTTCGACCTTGCCCGAGGAGCAGGACGAGCCCGCACTCACCGCGACCCCGGCCAAATCCAGCGCGATGACGATGGTTTCCGCCTTCATGCCGGGCACCGCGAAATTCGCCGTGTTGGGCAGCCGCGCGGTATTTTTCGCGAAGAAAACCGCATCGGGGGCGCGTGCGGAAATATCCGCTTCGAGCCGGTCGCGCAACGATGCCAGCGCGGCCATGGCGCCAAGTCCGTTAGCCACGCATTCGGCGGCCGCGCCGAAACCGGCGATGCCGGCTACGTTTTCCGTGCCGGAACGGGCGCGAAACTCCTGTCCGCCGCCGGTCAGCAATGGCGCTGGCAGAGTTGCCATGCCCGGCCCCAGAATGAGCGCGCCCACGCCCTGCGGCGCGCCAATCTTGTGGCCTGAAAGGGACAGCATATGCGCGCCGAGCTCATTGATATCGAGGGCGATTTTTCCCGCGGCCTGGATCGCGTCGCAGTGCAGGATGCCGCCATATTCACGCACGATTTGCCCGATCTTCCGCACCGGCTGCAACGCGCCGGTCTCATTGTTGGCGCGCATCAGCGAAACCATGAACCCGGCCTCTGCCGATTTCGCGCAGTGGGCGGCAATCGCGCGTTCCAGCGCGGCGGCGTCGATCAGGCCATCTGATGTCGCGCCAATGAGGCGGATCGCCCGTGCCTCGAACCGCCCCCCGGCCAGAACGGAGGGATGTTCGATCTCCGACATAAAACACACCACATCGCCGGGCGCGTCAGGGTTCACGTTCAGGGGTGAAAGCGCGGTCACATTGGCTTCGGTGCCGCCGCCGGTGAAAATGACGTTTTTTGGATCGGCGCCTACAAGTGCCGCGACCTTGCCGCGTGATAATTCCACCAGCGCGCGGGCGCGGCGGCCTTCCTCATGCACCGAGGAAGGATTGCCGCGCAGGCGAAGCGCCGCGTGAACCGCTTCGCGGACCTCGGAACGGGCCGGCGCCGTGGCGTTATAATCGAGATAGACGCGCGCGTTCATCTAACCTGCCGCCGCGACGCGCGGCGCCTCCTTGTCCGCTTGCACAGCGCCTGCCGCCAGCTCCTTGGCTTGCGCGTTGTCGAGCACATCGCCGAGGCTGACGCTGCCCAGAAAACCGGCGATGTGATCGCCCAGGGCATGCCACAGATCATGGGTCAGACAACGGCTGTCGCCGACGCATCCGCCGGTCGTCTCCAGATGGCAGCGCGTCATTCTCAGCGGCTCTTCCACCGCGCGCATGATGTCGAAGATGAAGATGCCGTGCGCGGCTGATTTCAGGCGGTACCCGCCGCCGGGGCCGCGGCTGCTCTCGACCAGACCGGCGCGGCGCAGTTTTGAGAACAGTTGCTCGAGATAGCTGAGCGAAAGCTGCTGACGCGCGGCAATCGCCGCCAGCGGCACGGTTTCGCCGTGCGCATGTGTGGCCAGATCGGCCATCGCCATGACCGCATAACGTCCTTTGGAACTCAGTTGCATGACCTGACCGAACTCGACCCTTAACCGATGCCGCCACCCCCCCTTGCACCGGCCCCCCATGACTGTGCTATGAAGCGCGCTGGCCAGCGGGTGTGCGTGGCGATGAATGGCTAATTTTGAATAATTCTAATTCTAAACTGAGTGTATAGAATTCCTGAGTGCTGGAGTCAACTATTCTCCAGAACATTCGGAAACGGGCGGTAAAACGGTCACGGCCCGCGTGCCCCGCCACCCCCGCGCCAGGCACGCCCTGACAGGGTCCGGCGGATCGAACGCTCAAACCACCGGGGTTTGCATGGCAGAAGTCATTTTTACCGGACCGGCAGGACGCATCGAGGCGCGCTACCATCACGTTCCCGAGATCACCGCGCCGATCGCCATCATCCTGCATCCTCACCCGCAGTTTGGCGGGACCATGAACAACCAGATCGTCTACCAGCTCTATTACTCCTTCGTGCGGCGTAATTTTTCGGTGCTGCGCTTCAATTTCCGCGGCGTGGGGCGCTCCCAGGGCCTGTTCGACAATGGCGCCGGGGAGTTGTCGGACGCGGCCGCGGCGCTCGACTGGATGCAGGGCTACAATCTGGAACCGAAACATTGCTGGATCGCGGGGGTTTCCTTCGGCGCATGGATTTCCATGCAATTGCTCATGCGCCGCCCGGAGGTCGAGGGCTTCATTTCGGTCGCGCCGCCGGCCAATCTCTATGATTTCAGCTTTCTGGCGCCGTGCCCGTCATCCGGCCTGATGATAAACGGCTCCGAAGACCGCGTGGTTTCCACCGAGGCGGTCGCCGCGCTGGTGGAACGGCTAAAAACGCAAAAAGGCGTCATTATCGACCACCAGATCGTGCCGAAAGCCAATCATTTCTTCGAGAATCACGTGGATGAGCTGATGCGGCATATCGATGCTTATCTGGATACGCGGCTCAACGGCCGCGACGAGGAACCCGTACCCGTAACGAAGAAGCAGCGGCGCCGGTTCTGACGCCGGCAGCGGGTTTTACCGCTGTCGCCCCCTCCCCCCAGCCCTCTCCCCGACGGGGAGAGGGAGAAATTGTGCGAGGTGGAGTTTCCTTATTTCCCCTCTCCCCAAGGGGAGAGGGCCGGGGTGAGGGGGCATTTTTCGCAAGACCCCATCCTCGAAGTCATCCCCCAGGGAAAAACCAAAATGCAAAGCGCCAAAAGGCGCAACAGTCAAGGGGCGTTACCGGACGATTTTCACAACCAATGCGCAAAACAGTTGCCAAAATATCACTGTGTTTGACAATCTGACTCCCAAAGCGATGCTTTTGCTCGCCTTAACGGTAAGCCTGCGCTAGTCATGGTTGCAACAGAATCAGGAAATCCGCCCTCGCGGGGAGGCGGGTTGCGATTTTCGGGGGATTTCGATTATGTCGAGGCATCAGGAGAATGCACAAACTGCAATGACAGCGGGCAACGTTCGGCCGGTCTTGCGGCCGGCGCGGCTGCTCGGTTCCGCCAGCGCGCTGGCCATCGCGGCGGTCGGGGCGGGCTTCATCCTGGCGGCGCCGACGACGGCGTATACTTTCGGTGCGTGCCTGATCGACGCCGATAACACTGGCGATGGCACCCTTGGCGCCGGTGACACGGTCAACAGTTCCTCGGCCTTAGGTGATGCGCTGGCCTGCGGCAATAACAACGATGCCAATTTTAGTTTAGGCGTCGCGGTCGGTGTCAACAACAACATCAATGTCGGCGGGGCCACGGCGGTCGGTAATAGCAACACCGTCGGGGCGGGGTCAATTAGATCCTCTGCGATCGGCAACTTCAACGTTATTGGCAATTCCTCGATCGATGCCCTCGCGATCGTCTCT
>JADFHH010000270.1 GCA_022567275.1 Pseudomonadota bacterium
TTCTGACCGCAATGACGGTAAACAAAGTCAATCATTCGCGAGATTTCCTGCTTGGTCAGCGTACGGTTCACCAGCGAGAACTCAATGCCGGGCCGTTTGGGCAGCAACTCTCCCACCAGCATCCGCCCGGGCGTGGTTTCATACATGGCGCTCTCGGTCTTGCCTTTGGCGCCAACCGTTTCAAAGCGGCCATTGATCTTTGTGTGAAGCGTTATGACGCCGTTATCCAGCGCGTGCTGCAGTTCGTGAATGCTGGCGAAGGACATGCCTTCACCGGGCTCTTCATCCTTCATCAGGCTCAGATAGTAGAGGCCGAGAATAATGTCCTGGGACGGCACGATGATCGGGGTGCCATTCGCGGGATGCAGAATGTTGTTGGTCGACATCATCAAGACGCGTGCTTCAAGCTGGGCTTCCAGCGACAGCGGCACATGCACGGCCATCTGGTCGCCGTCAAAGTCGGCGTTGAAGGCGGCGCAAACCAGCGGATGAAGCTGGATCGCCTTGCCCTCGATGAGGATTGGCTCGAACGCCTGAATACCCAGACGGTGAAGCGTCGGCGCGCGGTTCAGCAGGACCGGATGCTCGCGGATCACCTCATCGAGGATATCCCAGACTTCCGACTTCTCGCGCTCGACCAGCTTCTTGGCCTGCTTGACCGTTGACGACAGCCCCTTGGCCTCAAGGCGCGAATAGATAAACGGCTTGAACAACTCCAGCGCCATCTTTTTCGGCAGGCCGCATTGATGCAATTTCAGCTCGGGGCCAACTACGATGACGGAACGTCCGGAATAATCGACGCGCTTTCCCAGCAGATTCTGGCGGAACCGGCCCTGCTTGCCCTTGAGCATATCGGCGAGAGATTTCAGCGGGCGCTTGTTGGCGCCGGTGATGACCCGGCCGCGGCGGCCATTATCGAACAACGCATCCACGGCTTCCTGCAACATGCGCTTCTCGTTGCGGATAATGATGTCCGGCGCACGCAACTCCATCAGCCGCTTCAACCTATTGTTGCGGTTGATAACCCGGCGGTAGAGATCGTTCAGATCCGAGGTGGCGAAACGCCCTCCGTCAAGCGGAACGAGTGGCCTGAGTTCCGGTGGAAGAACCGGAACCACTGTCAGAACCATCCATTCGGGACGGTTGCCGGAATGAATCATGGCCTCGATGACCTTAAGCCGCTTGCCGAGTTTTTTCGGCTTCAACTCCGTCGTCGCCTCGGCGATTTCGACACGCAAATTTTCGGCGGTCTTTTCAAGATCGAGATTGATCAGCAATTCGCGGATGGCTTCCGCGCCGATGCCGGCGGTAAAGCTGTCCACACCGAACTCATCCTGCGCTTGCATATAGTCATCTTCCGGCAGAAGCTGGCGCTCCTGCAACGTCGTCAGGCCCGGCTCGAGAACGATGTAACTCTCGAAATACAGCACCCGTTCCAGATCTTTCAGCGTCATATCGAGCAGCAGCCCGATCCGGGAGGGAAGCGATTTCAGAAACCAGATATGCGCGACCGGCGCGGCCAGTTCGATATGGCCCATGCGCTCGCGCCGGACCTTGGCCAGGGTGACTTCGACGCCGCATTTCTCGCAGATAACGCCCTTGTACTTCATGCGCTTATATTTGCCGCACAAGCACTCATAATCCTTCACCGGTCCGAAAATGCGGGCGCAGAACAGTCCGTCACGTTCCGGCTTGAAGGTCCGGTAGTTGATGGTTTCCGGCTTTTTTATTTCACCAAAGGACCAGGAGTGAATTTTCTCCGGACTGGCGATCGAGATTTTTATCTGATCGAAAGTTTGAGTCTGCGACTGGGGATTGAAAAGGTTCATGACCTCTTGGTTCATACGTCCGTCTCCCATCTGGCGGGCTGGTTGGGGGCCGCCAAAATTCTGCTTGTCACGTGTTGTACGCAATTCTCATCACCGCCGGCCTGGGCGCGGCGGTGATGAAACAAATATTATTCAGCTGCTTCGCGCGGCGGCAGCTTCGGCGTGTTCTGTGCTTCCTGCGCCGCGCGCGACTGGTTCAATTCGACATTCAGTCCAAGCGCCCGCATCTCTTTCACAAGCACATTGAAGGATTCGGGGATGCCGGCCTCGAAGGTGTCGTCACCGCGCACAATGGCTTCATAAACCTTTGTCCGGCCGGCAACGTCGTCCGACTTGACGGTCAGCATCTCCTGCAAGGTATAGGCGGCGCCATACGCTTCGAGCGCCCACACTTCCATTTCACCGAAGCGCTGGCCGCCGAACTGCGCCTTGCCGCCCAGCGGTTGCTGGGTGACCAGAGAATAGGGTCCAATCGAGCGCGCATGGATCTTGTCGTCCACCAGATGGTGGAGCTTCAGCATATAGATGAAGCCAACGGTCACCTTACGGTCGAATGGCTCGCCTGTACGCCCGTCGTGAAGCGTCACCTGCCCGCTGGAATCGAGCCCGGCGCCTTCAAGCATTTCGATGATGTCCGCCTCATGGGCGCCGTCGAATACCGGCGTCGCCACCGGCACACCGGCCTTCAGTCCATGGCAAAGTTCAATGATACCCTTGTCATTCAATGCGGTGATGGACTTGTTCTTGCCATAAATGGACTTCAGCAGCGCCTTGATGTCCCTGGTCTTCTTCGAATCCTGATAAGCCTCAAGCGCCTCACCGATTTTGACACCCAGGCCGCGGCAGGCCCATCCCAGATGGGTTTCCAGAATCTGACCGACATTCATGCGACTCGGCACGCCAAGCGGATTGAGGACGACATCCACCTGGGTCCCGTCTTCCAGATAGGGCATGTCTTCAATCGGCATGATCCGCGAGATCACGCCCTTGTTGCCATGGCGCCCGGCCATCTTGTCACCCGGTTGCAGCTTGCGCTTCACGGCGACGAAGACCTTGACCATTTTCATGACGCCTGGCATCAGCTCGTCGCCGCGCTGCAACTTGTCGACCTTGTCGACAAAGCGCTGCTCAAGCTGCGTCTTGGCAAAGTCATATTGCTTGCCGATCGCCTCGACCTCGGACAAAGCCTTCGGATTCTTCGGTGCAATCTCCCACCACTGGCTGCGGGGGATGTCATCCAGCATGGCCTCGGTCACCTTGGCGTCCTTTTTGACGCCTTTGGGCCCCTTCGCCACCTGTTTTGCGAGCAGAGACTCCTTCAGACGCCCATAGACGTTGCGGTCCAGGATACCCAGTTCATCGTCGCGGTCCTTGGCCAGGCGCTCTATTTCCTCGCGTTCAATGGCCATCGCGCGCTCGTCCTTGTCGATGCCATGGCGATTGAAGACACGAACCTCGACAACGGTGCCGGTCACCCCTGGCGGCAGTTTAAGCGACGTATCGCGTACATCCGACGCTTTCTCGCCGAAGATGACGCGCAGAAGCTTTTCTTCCGGCGTCATCAGGCTTTCGCCCTTCGGCGTGATCTTGCCGACCAGAATGTCGCCTGGATGCACTTCCGCGCCGATATAGACGATGCCCGCCTCATCCAAATGCTTTAGAGCTTCCTCTCCAACATTTGGTATATCGCGCGTAATCTCTTCCGTTCCCAGCTTTGTATCCCGCGCCATAGGGTGTACGCCCTGGTCCGGGACGGCACCCTCGACGGGGTCCAGGTGGGGGAGCGCACGGTGCGCGTGTACGAGGATTCGCTTCACAAGGCGTTAACCCCGGCCGCCCGCAATGCGGGTTGACCTAGACGCGGCACGGCAGTTCCTGGCCCTGCTTGACCCCCATGACGACAGCTTCCATTTCCGGCGGCTGCATAACACGCCGGGGCAACCAGGCTTAAACTCACGCGGAACGCTGGCGGCTTTAGCTGCACGGCTTGACAGCCCGGACCACGGGGC
>JADFHH010000005.1 GCA_022567275.1 Pseudomonadota bacterium
TGGCGACAACCCGGCCTTCATTGGAAATAGTGGTCCCGACCAACTGGCCGGCGGAGGATCCATTCTGGCTGATTTGGGTCACCTTGACCACTCCGTTGGGGTCGGCGAACTGGGTGATGCCATTCGAACCATGATCGAGGGTAACATCGCCGAGATTTACGCCATTGACCGTGAGCGCGGTTATCGTTGTTGAGACAATGGGCGGATTGAGCTGGCTGTTTGCCCCGAAAATATATTCCTGGCCGATATTTTGCCAGGCTGTATCGGTACCGGTTGCAGCACTGTCGGTCAGATAGAACAGGTTCCACGTGTCTGTGACATTGTCGGTCTTGGCCCAGCGGAGCTGGACATTGACCGAAGCGCCCGCTTGGTCGAACGCCGTAATCGCGCCACCGGAGATGGTCTGGTTAATAAAGATGTTGACGTCGTTTGCCTGGACCACTCCGGTTCCGGCGCCGGCGTTCAACGGATTGACGGCGTAATCGCCCGGTACGATCAGCTCGCTGCCCGGCACCGTCGGGTCGGATGATGCGGTCAGCGGGAATTCCGCCAGGTTGGCGCGGTAATTGATTTCCGTGGTTGTGATCGCCGGCAGAAAGTCATTCGAGATCCTGATAACCGTAGGCGAGGAACCCGAGGGGTTGCCAGTAGTAGGGTCGATGGGCAGGCCCTGAAGGAAGTACCCGGTCGCATTCACCAGATAACCGTTCCGGTCGAACTCGAAATCACCGCGCCGTGTATACAAGGTTTCACTGCTGAATACCGGCAATCCGTCGACTGTATCGGCCTGTTGGGAGATAATGAAATAGCCATCGCCATTAATGGCGATATGGGTGTCGACTTCGGAATTGGAGACATCGCCCTGGATGGTATTGGTTGTCCGCGAAAACGCGTTGACCACGCCCAGAGCCTGCTGCCGCGCCGGGCTGTCCGGTACAAAGTCGGCAAACGAGGCGTCGCTCCGCTTGTAACCTGTTGTCTGTGAGTTGGCGATATTGTCGGAAATACGCTCCAGAGCGAAAGCCTGCGCCCGGAGCCCCGAGACTGCTGTGGTCAACGCGCCAAAAATACCCATTTTACTTCTCCTTACTACTGACTGGGCCGAGAGAGACGACCAAACGCTACAATGACTCAACGGCTCACGCAGCAAGGATGAGGCCAATTATTTATTTGTTTAATTTCAATATGTTAATCTGCAACAACGCCATATGCGCGACGCCAATGGCGGCAAGAATTGCCGCTTCCGGCAATCCTTGCCGGGCTGAAGGGCTTCCGCCAGCGCCGCTCACTGGTGTCCTTCGCGACAATGCCCGGCGACCTGCTGGCGCCAGGCGGCATCCTTACGGCCATGCGGTTAGAGCTTGCCCAGGAAATGCGCCAAAAAAGCACCCCTTGAATCGGTGAAAAACGCACCTACATATTAACCAAGGTTAACGGCAAGTTAATCTGTGGGATGCGTTATAGAGATGGAGGGTAGCATGGCTCAGGAATATAACCGCGGAATCTTGGCTCTGGCCCTGATGTTCAGCGTTCTGGTCGGCATTACCTTGATCTCGACATTGATCTCATAAACCCTGTTGTTCCCCTGTTTTCCGGTATTTTGAAGCGCCCTAATTCAGGGCCTTGCACCCGTCGGCAACCGCGCGCGTGCTGCGCCCGTCCGCCATCGTCACCTCGATGGTGACCTTCCGGGCGCAGATCAGGCCGCCGAAGCGCACCCGGAATCCGCCTTGCGCCTTGCCGGAACGGCGGATTTCCGGTGTCGCCGAGGGGGCATCATAGACATATGACACCTGCTTGATCGCGCCGAGAACGCCAGACGGCGCTTCGAGCCACACTTCAAACCGGTAGAGAATATTTCCCTGTTCATCAACGCCACCGAGAAACTCCCAGGCCTGCGACTTCAGCCAGCCGCCAATGTCGGATTTTGACGGCAGAGCCGAGACGCCGGCGGGCGCGGTTGGCGCCGGCAGCCGGGCCACCTTGGGTTCAGCTGGTGGCGGCCTGATTCGCTTTTTCACAGGCGCAGGCGGCGCGGCCTGCGTGCGGGACTCGCGCTGCGGCGTCTCGCCTGGTTGAATCTGCCGCACAGTATTCCGCTTGAGCGCGCTCCGGGGCAATGGCTCTTCGGACGATTGCGTCTTCGCCAGCGGATTGACCGTACCCCGCAGGGCCGGCATGCGCCGGTTTACGGCTGTCATACCGCCGCCTTCTTGCAGCGGCGGTTCAGGCAGCAGCAATAACAGCACGATGAACGCGATCAGGCAGAGTACCAGAACCTTGAGAACAACCGGTATCCCTCTCCGCCGCGCCGTTTCGGCCTCTCTTTTACGCGTCACGCACGACCCCTCCCGGTGGACATCTTCACCCGGTTGCGTTTCCACCATTGTTCGGGCGTTGGTTCGCCAGACCAGAAATCAAGGACGCCCTGCGCCTCAACCGCGGGTTCATTTTTCATGTTCAAAATCCATTGTCCGTTTCCCATAGCTTATTTCAGGACTTGACCGCACGGTCGCAAATCGCAGATTAGGAAGTGAATACGAAGAGTCCAAAGGAGTAAATGATGGCGACCAGGCTGGCAGGGGTGCTGACAGGGGTTTGTTTGGCGCTTGCGGGTTGCAGCGGCGGATTGAGTATTGGATCCGGCACCCAGGATAGCGTGTCGCAACCGGCCCCCTCGGCGCCTGCTTCGACGCCCACGCAACGCACGGTGCAGGTGGCATGGACGGCCGCGAGCGCGAGATATTGC
Organism: Pseudomonadota bacterium; assembly: GCA_022567275.1. Lineage (GTDB taxonomy): Bacteria > Pseudomonadota > Alphaproteobacteria > Rhizobiales > Methyloligellaceae > UBA2767. Next base: position 2,750 of record JADFHH010000005.1, read on the forward strand.
GCGTTTGGCCTCAACCCGCAAAAGCTCAAGGGCGATTATCTGGCCTGGGAGCGCGCGCAAGGCCTGCCGCCCGAGACCATACAGAATCTCGATGCGATGTATGACAAGGCCTTCTTGACCTTCTACGCCAAGGTGAAGGACACGCCGGGCTATTGCAGCAAGGCAAAAATCGAGGAAATCCGGCCCGAGATCAACCGGCATCTGGCCGGCGATTACACCCCGCGCAAGCGCGTGGTGAGCGAAGATCACGACAAGGTGACGAATTGAACTGGGATGATTACCTGGCCGGCGGCATGACCGCATCTTGTGTCATCAGCCCGGTTGCGGCGATTTGATCGTGCAGGAAATAGCCGGCCGCGGCGCCGCAGAGCAGGCAACCCGCCCCAACCCCTATGACAAGTCCCGCCTTGCGCAATCGCTGCATCAATCCGCGCCATGCCGGGCGAATATCGGCGAATGCCGCCGTCCCGGCCGCAGGGGGAGCTAACGGCTCGTCTGCAAGCATGGCCTCGAAGGCCGTTTCAAGTTGCGCACTGGCGGCGCGCAGAGACTCCACGCGCCGCGCCGCGACCTGATCCGCTTCGAGAACCCGTTCAACCGCCTTCGACTGATTGTCCGCCAATTGTCCATCGACATAAGCGACCAAAAGTTCATCGTTAAGTTCGCTCATCGGCTCATCTGCCTTTTGGTCTGTTGCAATTGCTCCACCTTCGCCTCGCCCGATCCGGCGCGCTCCGGCCCATCCGCGCTGGCGATAAACAACCCGAGCGCACGGCTCACTCGCGCCATGACGGTGTGTAGCGGGGCATCGAGAATGCGCGCCGCTTCGTCGTAGGAAAAACCCTCGCCATAGACGAGCAGCGCGGCGCTGCGCTGCTGGGGCGGCAATCTGGCAAGAACAGCCGCAATGTCCCTGAATTTCCGGCCCTCGCCAGATGCACCGGCGGGCAAAAACGTGACGGCGTCGCCCTGCCCTTGCAATCTGGGATATTTCTGCTCCCTCAGGCCGGCCAGCCATTCAGCCTGTAACTCGCCGAATGCCCACACATCGAAGGCCAATCCCTGCCGGGACTGGCGCCCGCCATCCAGCATTTTCTTGCTGGCGGCACGCAACAGCGCATCGGCGGCGTCCCTGTTGCCGGCAAGAATGCCCGCGAAGCGGCGCAGGCGCGGCAAAAGGGTAATCAATTTGTTCCGTTCGGTCTTGCTCAACGCTTGAGTCTGCGCCATCTCTGTCATAGTCGACTCCTAAGGGACCGCCACGGCATCGGTCCGCCAGGCCGGAGGCCGCATTGGATGGATTCACTCTCGCGACTCAGGTGAATACCATATTTTGTTGCTAGTTGGTGAATGGTTACACGATATAGTGTGTCATGGAATTTTTTATGAGGCGGGACCGGAGTGATGGCGGATTCGAGTGACAAGGTGTCGCGTGACAGGGCGGGAGCGGACAAGCCTGAAAACAAGGCCCCTCCACGATTGGCCGCCAGGGCCGGACCGGGCGCGGCGAAAATGCTGCATGGCCTGCGCCGCGGCGGTCAAAATGGCTTGCTGGCGCTGCGCAGATTTTCGACCGGACAATTGCGGCCCCGGCTGCAACAGGCGTCCCGATGGCTGCGCTGGCGTGTGCATCCTTCCACCATTGATCGCGACTATCGCCGGCTTCTGCTGCTGCTCCACAAGCTTGGGCCGGACCGTGCGATCGAACGGCTTTGTTTCGTAAGGACGGGCGCGCACATCCCGCTCTCGATCTTGTCTGTGCCCAGCCATCTGCGCCGGTCAGGCCATGATTACCGGCCAACCCCGCGCCTCGTGTTCAAATGGGCGATGGAGGCGGTTGCGGAACCTTTCGCCCGGTATGCCTTTGTCGATTACGGCGCGGGACGCGGACGGGTGCTGCTGCTGGCCTCGCACTATCCGTTCGAGAAAATCACCGGCGCGGAAAGCGCCGCGGAGCTGTATGACGACTGCCTGCTCAACATTGCGCAATATCCCCGCTCACTGATGAAATGCCGCGATGTCGAGTGCCGGCATCTCAGCGCCCTGCGCCTGGATGTGCCGGAAGAGGAGACGGTATTTTTTTTCAACAACCCCTTCAACCGGTCCATGCTGGAGCGCGTCGCCGGCAAGATTCTAAGCTCCTGCGAACGCGCTCCGCGCCGCTGCACTGTGGTGTGCGTCGATATCGGCGAGCATCGCCTGTTCGCGGAAACCGGCATTTTCCGCGAGATAACAATTCCCTGGCGTCAAAGGCTGAAGATCGCAGCCTTCAGCCCCTATTCAATCGCCATCTACCGCAGTGAGGTTTAGGCAAGCACCAGATCGAATTCGTAACGGACGGGATTGCCGTTCGGGCCGCGCCGCGCGGTGGCTGCATCGCGCGTCAGATTGCCTGACAGGCGCGAATAAACCATATCCTGCGCGTTCAACGGCTCGCCTGGAAAATACATCTGGGTCACCAGTTCTCTGTTGCTGTCATCGACAACCCGGAAATGGATATGCGGCGTGCGCTGTAACTGACCGGCGCGATAGGCGGCAGGCTTCACGGTGCGGAATCTGTAAGCCCCATCGGACCCGGTGCGAACCGCACCATAGCCCTGAAAGTTTGGGTCGGGGGAGGAGAAGAAACTCCGGTCGCCGGGATGGCGATAGCGGCCACGGGTATCGGCCTGCCATATTTCCACGACCGCATCGCGCAAGGCATGACCCTTGAGCGAGAGGATGCGCCCCTGAACCTCGATGACCTCTCCCAAGGCGGCGCCTGGCGCGCCTTGCACACGGGTCAGGTCCATATCGGAATCATCGGGCTTGAACCGCGGGTAAAACGGACCGGCGGTTTGCGCGGGGGTTATTGTCAGGTCCGCAAGCGCGCTTTTCGCAACGACAAGACCGGCGGCGCAGACAATCAGCCCGCGGCGCGTAACCATCACATCGGTACCCCAGTGGCGCATGGAATACAGCTAATACGAAATTGTGGGGTCTTGAAGCAGCCAGCATTCAAAAAACCGTGAACGGCGCGCTTATCTCACGCCCAGCTTCTTCTGCAGGCTGGTGGATGTGGTGGTGTACTGGAGCACATATCTGGCGTCAGGGTAGACATAATGGTACGCTTGGCGGGCCATGAGCGCGGCTTCATGAAAGCCTGAAAGAATGAGCTTCAGCTTGCCCGGATAGCTGTTGATGTCGCCAATGGCGAAAATGCGTTGCTGGCTGGTTTCGAACTTTTCCGTATCGACCAAAATCTTGTTTTCATTGAGGTTCAGGCCCCAATCGGCAACCGGCCCCAGCTTCATGGTCAGCCCGAAGAAGGGCAGCAGCGTGTCGCAATCCAGCCGCGAGGTCTCGCCATCCTTGCCGCGTATGCCAGCACTTGTCAGCTGCCCCGCATCGCCATGCAGCTCCATCACCTGGCCGATGATAAAGTCCATTTCACCGGCGTCCACCAGCGCGCGCATCTTGTTGACCGAGTCCGGCGCGGCGCGGAATTCCTCGCGCCGGTGGACCAGGGTGACCCGCTTCGCTACTCCTTGCAGGGCGAGCGCCCAGTCGAGCGCCGAATCGCCACCCCCCGCGATCACAATTGTCCTGTCCCTGAAATCCTCGATGCGGCGCACGGAATAAAATACCGATTTTCCTTCCATCTCCTCGATGCGCTTGAGCGGCGGACGCTTTGGCGTGAAGGATCCGCCACCGGCGGCGATAATGACAATCCTGGTCTCGAATTGCGTTCCGGTGTCGGTTTTCAGCGCGAAACCGTCCTCGCCTCTGGCTTCCAGTTCATCGACGCGCTGCTGCAAATGGAATACCGGGTTGAACGGCTTGATCTGCTGTAAAAGCCGATCGGTCAGCTCCTGTCCGGATACGACCAACAGTGCGGGAATGTCGTAGATTGGTTTTTCCGGATAGAGTTCCGCGCATTGGCCGCCGGGCTTGTCGAGAATATCGATCACATGGGCCTTGATATCCAGCAGGCCAAGCTCGAATATGGCGAACAGGGCCACAGGCCCCGCGCCGATGATGACTGCATCGGTTTTTATGACATCGCCGGTCATCGCTGGCTCACATTCCTTCAGAACTGTTTCTCGGGCGTATGTACCACAAGACCGTCAAGTTCGTCCGTGACCTTGATCTGGCAACTCAGGCGGCTCGTCTCACGGACATCGAAGGCAAAGTCGAGCATGTCCTCTTCCATTTCTTCCGGCTGGCCCGTCGCGGCGCGCCATTGGTCCGCGACATAGACGTGGCACGTCGCGCATGAACACGCCCCGCCGCATTCCGCCTCGATGCCCGGCACGGAATTTTTGACCGCGGCTTCCATGACGGTCATCCCGGCTTCCGCCTCGACCTCATGTCTGGTGCCGTCATGCTCGATATAGGTAATCCTGGGCATAGCCTTCCGGACGCCTGGCGTTGATGGGCCGCGATGCGGGTGAATGTGGACATACGAAGGCGAGCCCGCCGCAGTGGCTTGCCGTTAGCCTTGTCTCGCCTTACCAGCGAAACGAGCACTCTATTAGGGCAATTGGTGAGTTTTTGCCAGTGTCAGGGTCCATACTCAATCAGGTCATATCCCGGTGTCGGGGCCCGTTTCCGCCAGCAGGAATACAATATAGCTTTTGGCCTCGCCGATCAGCCGTTCCAGATCTTCCAGTATGCCCTGGCTGCCGGCCTTTCGCTGCGCGCCGTCCAGCGCCTCGGCGGCTTCCGCGCTATTGGCGACATGCCACGCGCCGATGGCGCATGCGGAGCCCTTGATCGCGTGGGCCGCATCGCTCCACGCCTTGTCCCCAACGGCAGCTTTCAGGCGCTGAAGCAGGAGTTCGGACCGGTCATGAAACAGTCCCAGAACCTCGCGTTCCAGCGACTGGTTGCCCAGCGTATATCGCGCCAGATGCGTCAGATCGACCGGCCGGCTGGCATTGACGCCGCTTCCCAGCCCCAGCTTCTCGCAAACAGTAGCTTTTCCTTGCGGTTCCATGATTGACCCAAACCCGCTAGTGACCCATTTCGCCGCGGTCCTCAACACATCGGGATTGAGTGCAAATGCGTTAGCTGGAGCACTTGCCGCCCGCGACGATACCCCTTTGTCAGTTCGTATCTTACAGGCAGGCGAATAAGAACCGGTTAAACGCTTCTCACCCCACAGTTAAGGCCAAAACAGAGGCGCGAACCGCTCAGCACAGGGTTTTCGCTGTCGTAGCTTCTTTTTTATCAATTAAATCAATATGTTTTGTTAATCGACTCAAGGCGGAACGCGTAAAGGATGTTTCAAAAACATTCTTTCTTTGGCCGTAAATCCGTACTAGACATGGTGAACATTTGGTAAATATGCACGCGCCGGGCGTCATGACCGGCGGGTCATATTTGGCATAATGCGCAGGAGTGACTTCTGCGCGAAATGCGGTAAAAAACGGATCTGCCGGCGTTTGGTCACGCAATCAGGCAATGATTCCGGGGTGTAAATAAGTTATGGTACAGAAACAATCCAAATCATCGGCAATCAGCAAGCAACCGGACGCCACCCGCACAGGCTCCAGGCCGGCAACGAAATCCAAACTACAGAAAGACCCCAGCACCAGGCGCGACAAGAAATTGTCGCAACGGCTTGCTGACGGCATATCGCCATCCAAACCGGATACGGATACGGATATGCATCGGGCCGGTGAAGCAACGCTCTCCGCAGCGGATGAAACCCCAAGGCGGACCGCACAACCCGCGCGCGGCAGGATTGCCGCGAATGACGATCTTCCGACGATCGGCGGGTTGATTTTCTCGCTTCAGCAACGCCCGGCGCGCACGCCTTTCTATCTGGCGTTCGCGGCGTCGATCGTTTGGCTGCTTATGTGCCTGTCCGCCGGACTGTTGCTGTTCAATGAGCGTCTTTCCGCGCTGTCGAGCGGCGATATATTGCGCGATCCAGCATCCCTGACACTGGTGGCGACCATATTCGTACCCGTGACCCTGTTCTGGTTTTTGGCGCTGCTGATCTGGCGTGCGCATGAATTGCGCCTGATGTCGGCGGCGATGACGGAAGTCGCGGTGCGCCTGGCCGAACCCGACAAGCTGGCCACGCAAACGGTGGCATCGCTCGGCCAGACCATTCGCCGCCAGGTCGCCGCCATGAATGATGCGATTTCGCGCGCACTGGGTCGCGCCGGCGAGCTGGAAGCGCTGGTTCACAATGAAGTCGCCACACTTGAGCGTTCCTACAGCGAGAACGAATTGCGCATCAAGGGTCTGATCGATGGACTGGCAAATGAGCGCGACGCGCTTGCGAACAACTCCGAACGGGTCAGCGAAACCTTGCGCGGGATCGGCACACAGGTGGCCAGTGACATTGCGGATGCCGGCGATCAGGTCACCAAATCTCTCTTGAGCGCGACATCCGAACTGGCCGCAAAATTGACCCTCAGGGGCGGGAAAATCACCGAAGCCGTTAGTGCGGCGGGCGCAGCGATCGACAACAAACTGGCGGAGCGCGGCGCGCAGATCACCCAGCAACTTACCTCTCAGGGTGATCTGGCCGCCAAAAAGCTGGATACAGCAGGAGCCAATGTCTCCGCGGCACTGATAGCCACGGGCGATCTGGCCGCCAGGAAGCTGGATACAGCAGGAGCCAATGTCTCCGCGTCGCTGAAGGCCACGACGGCCAAAGTCACCGGTATCGTCGATGTGAAGTCCAACGCCTTGATGAAATCACTCACGGATGTCGGCGACCAGTTGGTCAAGGATATTCCGGACCTGCTTGACCGTCTGGATGGCGAGCAGAAGCGTTTGAGTTCCATCATTTCCAGTGCAAATCATAATTTTTCCGAGCTTGAGAACGCGATCGCCAAGCGCACGACACATTTCGACGGGTCGCTCAAGATCCGCACCGAGGAACTGAAAACAGTGCTCGCCGAGCGTATCAATGCGCTCGATACAACGATGCAACAGCAGGCCAAATCCATCGAGAGCACGCTTGCGGCGAACACGATGGAGATGAGTCAGATATTCGCAGTACGGTCCAATGCGCTCGATACAACGATGCAACAGCAGGCCAAAGCCATCGAGAGCTCGCTTTCGGCGAACACCATGGCGATGAGTCAGATATTCGCCGAAGGGACCGACACACTGAAGAAGACGACGGAGCAGATGGCCCGGCAGTCAACCCAGGCGAACGCCAATCTCTCCGCGCAGGCGGAATCCCTGAAGGGCGTTTCTCACAAGCTGATCGAACAGGTGCATGGATTAATCCAGCGTTTCGAAGCCCAGGGAAAGGCCATCATGTCCGCATCGCAGGCGCTGGACACCTCCAATGCCCAGATCGATTCCATTCTACAACGCCGCCACGCCGAGATATCAAGCCTCCTGAAAACCGTCAGCACAAAGGCGCAGAGCCTCGATGAGATGATGCAGTCATATTCAGGCATCATCGAGGGATCTCTCACCCAGCTCGAGGAGCGGGCCAAACACGTCACCGCATCTCTGGCGCAGGAAACCACCGCTCAGACCAATGTGACCCTTGCGGAGATCGAACGGCTCAGAACCGAAGCCCGGCAGCATACCGAACAAACGGTCGCCGAGCTTACGGGCAGGTTCCAGTCCATTTCGGGCGAGATCGCCGACCAGCTCGCCGACCTGACCGCGCGCTTCAGCAAGACGACTGAGGAAATGCGTCAAAAGGCATCCAGCACGGCGGACGAAATCGAAGGCACACGCCGCGAGTTGCAGAAGCGCATGCGGGACATCCCGGAAGCCGCACGGCACAACCAGGAAGCGGTCCGCAAGGCTGTTTCGGACCAGATCAAGGCACTTGGCACCCTGTCGGCGCTGACAACCGGAAACGCCGCCGGCAATGGCGCCGGCGCGCCACAGCCCCCGCCGGCCTATACGCCGCAACCCGGCAGTTCAACCCCGGGGCAAACCCTGCCACCGGCAGAATATCCCGCGCCACCTGCCGCCGGCGCAGCCGCTCCGGCTTCCGGCGACTTGGCATCGGTTACCGCCAGTCTGGCGAGCCGCCTCGGACAGGCTGCACAAGCACCCGTACAAACAACGCCGCCCCCACCCCCTCCTGCGGAGCAATCTCAAGCCTCGGGACTGGGCGTAAACATGCGTAATATGCGTGACTCCGCGCACAGCGATCAGTGGTCGCTCGGCGATCTGCTGGCCCGCGCGTCGGCCCCCGATCACGGCGCTCCGCCCGTTCCGCCGGCTCTGCCTGCACCACCTTCCGCCGCCAGCGCCTACAATGCGCCCGCCGGATCCAGTAGCGAATTGCGCATGAACGATATTGCCAGCGCCATTGACCAGAATACAGCGCACGCGATGTGGCAGCGTTTCCGCCGTGGCGAGCGCGATGTCTTCAACCGCCAGCTCTATACCCGCGACGGCCAGGCTACGTTCGACGAGATTTCCGGACGCTATCAGCGCGACCCGGCCTTCCGCACAACCGTCGAGAGCTATATCGCTGATTTCGAGCGTCTCCTGTCCGATGCCGAAAGCAAAGGGCAGAACAGCCAGACGATCGACAATTATCTGTCATCCGAGACCGGCCGCGTCTATCTCATGCTGGCGCACGCCAGCGGCCGGTTGCAATAATACCAGCGGTGCACAGCGGGAAGCAGGTTGGCCTGCTTGGCCGCTACTCCGCAGGCAATCCGAATATCTCGCACGCGCCGGTTACCCCGCGCAAGGTGTGGTTCCCTAAGGATATCATGGGGTCCGGTACGCTATCGCGGAATGCGGACGAAATCAGAATTTGCCGGTTGAGCGTCTTTGAAAGGCTTTCGATGCGCGCCGCCTCGTTGACGGCGGAGCCGATAACCGTGAAGTCGAGCCGCTTGGCCGTACCGATATTGCCATAAGTCAGATCGCCGCGATGCAGCGCGATGCCAAATTCCAGCAATCGCGCGCCGTCCGCCGCGCGCTCCTTGTTGACCGCCTCGAATGCCTGCGACGCCTCGCCCGCCGCCGCCAGGGCACGCGCGCAGGCTTCCGGCTGCTTCTGGTCCGGATCGTCGATAGCGAATATCGCCAGCACCGAATCACCGATGAACTTCAGCACTTCGCCGCCATGGTCGAGCACAGCCCCCGCCACGCTGTCGAAATAGCGGTTGAGCAGGGACAAATATTCCTCACGCGAAAGCGACGCGGCGAGCGACGTCGAATCCCGCAAGTCGGTGATCCAGATTGCCGCGTGGATATCTTCGCCGTCGCCGCGTTTGACCAGCCCGTCCATAACCCGCTGGCCGGCGCCCGCGCCCAAATAGGTGCGCAACAAGGTCGCGGACGAGACACGCAATGCGTGCGATTCGAACACACGGCTCAGCGTCGGCAAAATTTCATAGACCTGGCCCAACTGCTCGGTGGAAAACCCGCCCGCCCGGTCTGACACCAGCGTGAGGATATTGAGTTGTTCGTCCGAGAATCGAAGCGGCATGGCCACATAGTCGGTGGCGCCCTCGGCGACGAGATCCTCAAGCACCGGAAAATCCAGCTGCGCGCCGGGCCCTTCCAACCGCCGGCGCACGCCGCCCTCGCCTTTGATCACCACTGCGAACGGGCTTTTGAGGTACTGCTCGCCGTGCAATATCTCGTGCGAGATTTCGAATACCGAGACCTCGTCGCCGTCGCGCTGCCACGTATAGCCGAGCGCGAACAGCAATGGGTTCAGCGTGCGGACGAGAAGCCGAAGCCGCCACAAGGGGAACCCTTCCGCGATCATGGCGTCGGCGAAACGCGCCACCAAGTCGCGGGACGATTTCGACATCAAGGCGTCGTGCAGCAGCCAGTTCACCAGCGGATTTTCTTTTGCATCCGACTTGTCGCGCGGCTGATCGGCGATTTCCGCATCGTCCGCGAACCACTTGTCGATCGCCTGCCAATAAAAAGCGATATACCCCTTTACGCGCGACGACTCGTCATAGGGCGTCTCGTAGCTCCAGGCCGCGTCCTTCGCCGATTCCCTGCCCGACCGGATTGTCCAATAGGACGCGTTTCCCTTGAACGGGCAATGGGTGTGACGATCGCTTTTGACCAGCATATCCATGGCGACGTCTTCGCGCGGAAAATAAAACACAGGCGCCAAACGGGTCTCGTGCATCACCAGCACATTGGCGCTGTCGGCGACGGTTTCACCCTGGAACTCCGCGCGGATCCGGCGCGGGTCGGACTCCAAGTATAGCCGGTATCCTTCATGTGCCGGCGCTGGTGGACTCTCGGCTAACGTATCAACGTCCTGCAATTTTTTTCCTTTTCGGCATAGCGCCACCCCTGGATGCGAATCACCGGGCTGCTGCCGTTATTCGCCAGCAATACCCAACTCTCGCTCAATGCCGCTACTCCGCCGGCTGTAGCGGGCTTTTTTCACCCCTCGCGCGTTCGCTCTGCATCGCGCCGGATTGCATATGCGCGGGATAGGGCATCGCCGCTACGGGGCCGAACTTCTTCAGCAGTTTCTTGATCGCCGTGCGGTAGCGGTAATGCTGCACCTCCAGCTTGTGGCGCGGCGAGTCGATATAGGTCACGCCGTGGTCGACCGACGGCCGCGCGTGCGCCTTGTGCTTGCGGAACCAGTCGGCTTTCTCCGGCGCGCATTCCTGGGCTATCAGGAACGTGGCGATCAGTTGCGCCTGATAATCGGCCAGCTGCCAGAACCCGCCATCGGCCGGCTGCACCAGCCCGCAGGCGAACAGATTGTCCAGCTCGCGGTGACAGATATTCAGGAACAATGGCGAGGAGCCGTCCTCATTGGCGATGTAGCTTTTTTCCATGAAGGGGAAGCTCAAATGATAGCCGGTGGCGTAAATAATCAGATCGACTTGCGTTTCCTCGCCATCGGTGAAAATGACCTTTTTTCCCGCCAGCCGGGCGATGTCGCGGCGCGGCGTTATGCGCTTGTGGGCCAGATGATCGAGATAGGCCGATGCGGAATTGGGAAAGGATTCGAGAATCTTGTGGTCCGGTTTCGGCAAGCCGAGCCGCTCATAGGGGCCGACCATGAAGTAGATCGCCAGGCCATACATCCAGCGCAGAAATTTGCGCGGAACCGGCCAGCGCTGGGTGCGGTCCAGCCATTTGTCCATCGGCCGGCCAAAGACGAATTTGGGCAGGAAATAATAGGTGCGGCGCATGGAATGCTCGACCGAGCGCGACAAATAGGCGGCATCGGCCGCGAGATCGCACCCCGTATTGCCGCCACCGACGATGAGCACGCGCTTGCCGCGCAGCTGATCGCGGGTTTTTAGCTGGATCGCGTGCAGGCTCTCGCCGGTGAATTTTCCCGGGTAGTCCGGCAAATTGGCATCCCAGTGGTGGCCATTGGAGACGACCACCCCGTCATAGACCCGCGGGCGCTTGTCGCCGGTTACGGTCACCCGCCACTTGCCGCCATGTTTCTCGACCTTTTCCACCTCCGTGTTGAAGGTGATGTGGTCATGGAGCCCGAAATGGCGCGCATAGGAGCGCACATAGTCGATCGCATGATCCTTGCTTATGAACTCCGGCGTGCCCTCCGGCATGTTGAAATCGGTGTATTTCGAAAGGCTCCGCGAGGTGTTGAGGCAGATGGTCTCATAGACATGGCTCGGGCTGTCCGGGTTCCAGATGCCGCCGACATCGGCTTCTTTTTCAAAGCAGTCGAACGGGATGCCGCGCTCGGCGAAAGTCTTCACGACCGCCAGGCCGCAAGCGCCCGCGCCGATCAGGCAGAAGCGTTTCGCGCTCTGAGTACTCACGATTTTCCCGTCCTGTATTTTTAAGACACTGCTTGCGAACCGGGCGTCCTTAACGTAAGCCGCCGGGGACAAATAGCATAAAACAAAAACCCGGGAAGCCACATTCAGGCGATTATATAGCATGCTGGACGATGTTCTGATCAGGGCCGCGATCGCCGGTATCGGCGTGGCGCTCATTGCCGCGCCGCTCGGGTGCTTCGTCGTCTGGCGGCGGATGGCCTATTTCGGCGCGGCAATCGCCCATAGCGGCCTGCTCGGCGTCGCCGCCGGTTTGCTGCTGGCTATCGATCCGTTCATTGGCGTCATTGCGGTGACGCTTGGCGTAGCTGCCATTTTGACGTTATTGCGGCACTCGGCCGCCCTGCCGCAGGACACCATATTGGGCGTCCTGGCCCATGTGGCGCTGGCCGGCGGCCTGATCGCGGCGAGCGCGCTTGGCAGCAACGAGTTCGATCTGATGGACACGATGTTCGGCGATATTC
>JADFHH010000271.1 GCA_022567275.1 Pseudomonadota bacterium
AGACAAAATCGGCATGGGCATCGGTCAAGACCCGTGTGACGGCCACCACGCCCGGACCGGTTCCGAACCAGCCGCCATGGGCGAAGGCTTCGAGCGCCCGGTCGGTCTGATAGGTATCGCCGGCGGCCGGATTGATGAAGCGGTCAACGCGCGCGGCCACATGCGGTACGCTCAGATAGGTGGCCACACCCCCGGCCAGCAACCCGATCGCCAGCACGCCGACCCAGACGATCGGCAGACCCGCGAGAAAGAAAAGCCCGCACCAGACGAGCGTCACCAGAAAGGCCTGGCCGAAATCCGGCTGCAGGACGAGCAGGCCGACAAATCCCGCATAGAACGCAATCGCGAGCGGCAGGCTCGGCACATCGTCACGCGACTGGGCTTCTGAAAACAGCCACGCGCACATGATCACGAAAGCCGGTTTGACGAATTCAGAGGGTTGCAGAGAAACCCCGCCATACTGCAACCAGCGGGCCGCGCCCTTGATCTCCACGCCGATGAACAGGGTGGCCAGCATCAGAACAAGAGAGAGAGCGAACAGCGCCAGGCACGCCCTGCGGATCATGCGCGGAGACAGCAGCGACGCGGCAAACATGACGATAATTGCCGGTCCCATATACAGCGCATGGCGTTTGAAAAAATGAAACTCATCGAAGCCCAGCCTGGTGGCGACGGACGGGCTGGCGGCAAGCGACAGGACAAGCCCGCCGGTCATCAGCACCAGCACGGCGATAAACAGCAGCCGGTCGACGGTGAACCACCAGTCGGAGAGCAGTGAGCGGTCGGCGCGGGTCAGCCTCATGTGCTCTCACCCTGGCGCAGAACCACGCCTTCCAGTTTCGCCACTTCGGCGCAAAATGCATCGCCGCGCACCGCGAAGCTGGGATATTGGTCGAACGATGCGCAGGCTGGCGACAACAGCACCGCGGGTTCGTTTGCCGTGCTGGCCTTTGCGTCAGATGCCGCGGCAGCGACCGCCCTGCCCAGGGTTTCGCAGATGGTGAAGCCGGCCTCGCCCTCAAGGGTGCGGGCAAAATCGCGCGCCGCTTCGCCGATGAGATAGGCATGGGCGATGCGCGGGAAAAATTCTCGCAAAGACTCAATACCGCCCGATTTGGCCAATCCCCCCGCAATCCAGAAAACCGTGTCGAAGCTTGCCAGCGCATGGGCCGCCGCGTCCGCATTGGTGCCCTTTGAATCATTGATGAACACCACTTTGCCCAGTTGCCCCACTTGCTCCATGCGATGCTCAAGACCGGGAAACGATCGCAGCCCTCGCGCAATGGCTTGCCCATCAAGCCCCAGGCTGCGCGCCAGTGCGTAGCAATGGGCTGCGTTCTGGGCATTATGCGCGCCGCGCAGGGAGCCGATGCCGGTCAGATCGAGCGAGGAAATTTCTTTTCCATTGCGCCATTCCCTGAGCATGCCGCCGATCGCGCTCACGCCATTTTCAACTTTTTCGCGCACCGACACCCGCGCCACGGCGAATGGACCCTCGAGCGTGTCCGCAATAGCGCGGCAAGGGTCATCGTCCACGCCGATGACCGCCAAACCGCGCTCCCCAAGCCCGGAGAAAATACGCGCCTTGAGGGCGGCGTAATTGTCCAGCGTGCCGTGCCGGTCGAGATGATCGGGCGTGATGTTGATCAGCGCGGCGGCATCCGCGCCCAGCCCCGGCGTCAGATCGATCTGGTAGGAGGAAAATTCGATCACGTAGACCCGGGTGTCCGAAAAAGGCGCCAGATCGAGGATCGCGGTGCCGATATTGCCGCCAAGCGATGCGTCGAGACTGCTTGAATTGAGAACATGCGCGGTGAGCGCGGCGGTAGTGGATTTTCCATTGGTGCCGGTGATCGCCACAATTTTTGCTTTCGACTCGATCCTGTCGCGCTCGCGAAAGAACAATTCCATATCGCCGATGATTTCGACATTCGCCGCTTGCGCCCGGCTGACCACCCAATGCGGTTGGGGATGGGTCAGTGGCACGCCTGGCGCCAGAATGAGCGCGGCGTAATTGGTCCAGTCTCCCTGTTCAAGGTCAACAATGCCGATGCCCTGTTCAGCGGCCGCGCTGCGCGATGCGTCCGCATCGTCCCAGGCCTGCACCCGCGCACCGCCTGCCTTTAGCGCCCGCGCCGAGGCTATGCCACTCAGGCCGAGGCCAAACAGGGCGACTGTCTTTCCTGCAAAAACGTGGATCGGAATCATGCAGCCGATATTAGCGCAATTTGAGGGTCGCCAGCCCAATCATCGCCAGCACGATGGAAATGATCCAGAAACGGATGACGATGGTGGCTTCCTCCCACCCCTTCTGTTCGAAATGGTGATGCAGCGGCGCCATTCTGAACACGCGTTTTCCCGTGAGCTTGAAGGACACCACCTGGACGATCACCGAGACCGTCTCCAGCACGAACAGGCCGCCGACAATCGCCAGCACCAGCTCATGCTTGATGGCCACGGCAATGGTCCCGAGCGCGCCGCCCAGGGCAAGCGAGCCGGTGTCACCCATGAAAATGGTGGCGGGCGGCGCGTTGAACCATAGAAAACCCAGGCCTGCGCCGACCAGCGCGCCGCAAATCACCGTCAGCTCGCCGGCGCCCGGCACGAATATAATTTGCAGATAGTCGGCGAAGATCTTGTTGCCGGTGAGATAGGTGATCAGTCCGAAGGTGGCGGCGGCGATCATGACCGGTACGATCGCCAGACCGTCGAGCCCGTCGGTCAGGTTCACCGCATTGCCGGCGCCGACAATGACGAAACAGCCGAACAGAATAAAAAACGGCCCCAGATCGAGCGCCAGATTTTTGAAAAAAGGAAAGGTGAGCGACGTGGACAAGGGCGCGGTGCCAAGTTCCACGATGATGTACACGCCTACCGCCGCGACCACGGCTTCAAGGGCTAATCTGACGCGGCCGGGGAAACCCTTCGTTGAACGCGTGGTGACCTTGAGATAATCGTCATACAGGCCAATCGCGCCATAAAACAGTGTGACGATCAGCACGACCCAGACATAGGCGTTCGAAAGATTGGCCCACAGCAAGGTCGCCACGCTCACCCCCATCAGGATCATCAACCCGCCCATGGTGGGCGTGCCCTGCTTGCCGACAATATGGCTGATAGGACCATCGTCGCGGATCGGCTGGCCCCGGCCCTGCTTGATGCGCAAGGCCTTGATCAACGCGGGACCGAACATGAACACACACAATAACGCGGTCATGGTCGCGCCGCCGCTGCGGAAGGTGATGTAGCGAAACACGTTCAAGAGCTGAATCTGGTCGGCGAACTCGATGAGCCAGTAAAACATTTTGTGCTTTTCCCTCCCGATGCGGCAACGCTATTGCGCGCGTGCCCCCTTGCGCATCAGATGCGCGTGAAGCGCCTCGACCAGCGGCCCCATCGCGCTCCCCAGCGAACCCTTGACCATCACCACATCGCCCGGCCGGACACTCTCCAGCAACGCCGCCTCCAGCCCGCCGGAATTTTCCGCATAGGCTCCCCGCCGCGTTTCAGGCAGCGCATCGTAGAGCGCCCGCATATACGGTCCGCATGCAAAGACTACATCTACCCCGGCCGCGTCAACCGGCGCCCCCAGTTCCACATGCAGCCTGGCAGACGTTTCACCCAGCTCCAGCATGTCGCCCAGCACCGCGATACGCCGTGGCAGCCGCGCGCGCGGCGTCTCGGCCAGTGTCTCCAGAGCGGCGCGCATGGACGCCGGGTTGGCGTTGTAGCTTTCATCGATCAGCATAACCTGGCCATCATCGAGGGCAAATTCCATGCGCGCACCGCGCCCGGCCTGCGCCCGGTAGCCGGCC
>JADFHH010000272.1 GCA_022567275.1 Pseudomonadota bacterium
CTGATTTCCAAGAATTGCCCTGATAGTCCACGGTCGAGGAGCCCTGACATGTTGTGCCAGCACCCGCCTTGCAGTCGTTCGCGCCCTTCTTGGCGATGCCGTAGCATTTCTCCATATCCTGCGCTGCAACGGCGATGTTCGGGGAAGCAGCAAGCGTCAGTGCGGCTGCAAATGCGCCTGCAAGAGCCAGGGAAGATGCGGATTTGGGTGTTGATTGCATTGTATTTCCTCCATTGGGGTGACGGATCAACTCCCCCACCAATTCAGTTGAAGAATGTCTAATCCTGCAGTTTTTAAACTGTGTCAGAAGGGCAAGTGGATGACAACTCAAATCGATTTCAAGTTATCGTTATAATAAGACGTAGCCTGACAGATTGACCTGTATCCTGAGGTTCGAGTGGCAACAAATGGCGTCAAGCGCTTGACTTTGAGCGCTATATTAGCTGGCACAATGTCGCCTATTCGCACATTCCAGCCGGTCTCTGACCCGCTGATTTACGGCCGCTGTCAGGGGAATAGCTGCCATTGGATGCAGGTTCGGCTGCTATACGCTCAGGAGCTGCCGCTTCGGATGCCTTACCGGATCGGCGGTTCGTGACCCCAAGCGGAAGTCGCCGCTCATCGACCGATACTCATTTATGAGTCTGGACCCTAGAAAGGCGGAGAAGCCAATCCGAAGGCATGTAGTGTCATCAGCCCAAGCCCTGTGATGATGATCCCAGCGGTGACCATCTGCAAAGTGGTGGCGATAATCGTGGCTATTCCTAACATCACATTGGCTAGAGGGATATTCTTCATGGAAAAATCTCCTCGGTACAAAGTCCAGTCCGTTTGATGCTCCTTGAAGATAACGTGGAAATGGGCATGCTTTATCTGATCCGAAGTGACGCACATCACACTTTTTCGGTTTTTCAGGTGAGGTGATAGAATTTACGAAAGCAGAGGTGCGTCAGGAGGGTGACCAACCCTGCTAAATCGGATCCAGGTTTAGAGTTGTTGCTAGGCCATGGAGATGGGAGGTCAGCTCATGGGCAATTTATGGCTAAGAAGGTTCTCGGCCAATGTCCGCTTTTGATGCTGTGGACGGCTCCTCCACCGGCATCCAGGTGCCACATTGCGGTGGTTATTCAAGCTCGGTCGATGGCAGCTTCTGGCACTTAACAGTCGGAATCTGGCTCGCCGATTTGCGGCTGTTGTCAGGGGGATAACTGCCATTGGATGCTGTTTCGGCTGTTATCCGCTCAGGAGCTGCCGCTCCGGACGCTTGGCTTTTTCGGCAGAATTTGACCCAGGCTGTGTGAAAACACTGACAACGGCAAATCATGTAGAAATGCGTTCTCAATTCGTCGATATGCCGGCCGATTATACTCTCTATATCTCTGGACGGCGTGCAATGGAGAATCGTTTTCTACCCGTGTTTTTCTCTAACGCGTTTCTACACAAGCCGGATCCAATACGGACACATGAATAACCCTAGCCCGAACTTGGCCAATACAAATCAGATCAGACCCCAGCGCGTTCCCAGACTGTATCTTCATCGAGCGGATAAACAGGCCGCGGGAGACCATGCCATTGGATCCGCTCGAGAACCGGCGATGTTAGCCCCTCGGTGTCGATCTCGAAGACCTGATCAGGCGTGAACCAGGGTCGGAAGCCCGCGCGAAAATGGCCCCGGGATTTTACCGCTACCGTGTGCGCCGCGCCGATGTCGAAACCGAACATCTCGAAGAAAATTGGGTCGGCCGTTTGATATCGGTTTGAAATCACGATGGCGGTAACGCCTCCGATCCGGAGGGCCGCGCATTTACCCAAATGCAGATTACGGCCGGCATAGATGCCGAGCCGTCCCATGATGTCGCCCTCGTGCAGACCGACGACCTCAGCATCCGCCTCAAAGGGTTTGTCGCAGCTCACGCCCGGATGGCTATTGAATTCCGCTCGAAACCGGCCCCCAAGATCGACCTCATGGGCGCGCGCCGCCAAGGGTGGATCAAAAAAACAGCCGATGAGCGCATTCTCTACATTTGCATTTACCAGCGCCGTCAGCAGTTCGGTTGTGCGGCCTGTTCCGCCACCACCGGGATTGTCGCCGGAATCGGAGAAAATCACGGGGGCCCTGTCAGTCTCGAGTGCCACGGCGACGGCTTCGGAAATTGGCGTCAGCTTCTTCTTGAACCGGGCGCGCATAGCCCAGGCCATCTCTGCGATTTCGTCCGCGAGCGCTTCAGCTAACGCAACTTCATTCCGCGCCGTGACGACGATGGCAAGACCGTTCTTCGAGGTGTCCGAGAAGACGAAGCCTCCAAAGATCGAAACATTGACGATGCCGCCCGCATGCTCCGCCTGACGGCGTTGGCCATAGTTGATCAAGTCCGAATAAGGTCCCGACTCCGTCAGCAGCGAAACCGAGGCAGGCGTCAGGGGCAGCCGAATAAATGCCGATTTGGGTTGCCAAGCGCCGGCCAGCATCATGCGCAGCGCCAGCGCCGCCTCCTCGCCCCGCTCGATCATGTCCACATGCGGATTGGTGCGATAGCCGACGATGAGATCGGATTCCTCCACCATGCGCTCGGAGATATTGGCGTGAAGGTCGAGCGTGACGACAATGCGGGTGCCCGCACCGACCATCGACCGTGCGCCTGAGATGATATCGCCGTCAGGATCCTCCCGGTCGGTGGCGGTCATGCCGCCATGGTTGGCCACATAGACCGCGTCGAGTTGTCCGGCGTCACGCATGCCCTCGGTGATGCGGCCAATGAAATGATCGATCAGCGCGCCTTCGATCGGCCCCGCCGGATGGCTGCCGGCCAAGAGAATGGGCACTGGCTCCCATGGGCCCGTTGCGTCCATGGCCCGGACGAAAGCGCAAACCTCCGTCGCCAAGGCCGTCTCGCCGGACCGAGCTTGGTCTATGATCTCCTGTCCTTCAAGCCAGTAAAGTGTACGAAAGTCGTCTTCGCCGGCCGGCGCGGCCTGTCTGTTGCTCTCCAGAATTACGCCAATGATCGCGACGCGTGGCCGGCTCATCTATAGTGCTCCCCAGATTCCATCAATTCCCGTTCCGCCAGGGTACCCCCTGATAAACACAGCCGAGACCTCAATGCCAGCACCGAGCCTGCCAAATCCCTAGCCGATTTAACTCAATGCTCCTGATATTGCACCTTACTATAAAAATAGATTTTCCACGTCTTTCTTGATGTTTTGAGGGAGAAGACCGATATTTTACGCATCAGGAGCTGCAACCAGCTTGGCGGCAACGGACGAAAAAAAAGTCGTTGGGAACATGAGCGAGATTCATATTCTGCACGAGAATTCGGAGTGGACGGCACCGCTGATCGCGGCGCTGGAGGCGCGCGGGCTTCCTTATCGGGACTGGTTTCTGGACGAGGGCATCGTGGAGCTGTCGGCGGAGCCACCCAATGGCATCTTTTACAACCGCATGAGCGCATCATCGCACACCCGAGGACACCGCTATGCGCCGGAGTTGACGGCGGCCGTGCTGAGATGGCTGGAGCGCTCGGGCCGCACAGTCCTAAATGGCTCCCGGGCGCTTGAGCTCGAAATTAGCAAGGTGGTTCAATATACAGCGCTCGAAGACGCTGGCATTCCGTTTCCGCGCACCGTCGCCGCGGTCGGCCGTGAAACAATCGTTGAAGCCTGGGACCGCATCGATGGGCCGGTGATCACCAAGCACAACCGGGCCGGAAGCGGGCTCGGCGTGCGCTTGTTCCAAGACCGCAAGGCGCTCCGGGATTACGTCTTCGGCGATGATTTCGAGCCCTCCGTGGACGGCGTTACCC
>JADFHH010000273.1 GCA_022567275.1 Pseudomonadota bacterium
CCATCGCGCGGATCGCGAAAAAGTTGTCTTAACCACAAAGGGCAGGTTCCCCATAGGAGAAGGCCCGAATGATCTGGGTCTTTCCCGTATCAATCTGAGGAAAGCCCTGGATGCTTCCTTAACGCGCTTGGGGGTGGATCACATAGACCTCTATCAGATGCACGCCTGGGACGCGCTTACCCCAATCGAAGAAACGTTGCGTTTTCTGGATGATGCGGTTCGGATCGGAAAAATCGGCTATTATGGCTTCTCGAACTTTCTGGGCTGGCAACTCACCAAGGCAATTCATGTGGCGAGGGCTTGTGGATTTTGCGCGCCAGTAACATTGCAGCCGCAATACAATCTGCTTGTACGAGATATTGAATTTGAAATTGTACCAGACCCGCTTGATGCTGGTATTGGACTTTTGCCCTGGTCGCCTCTCGGCGGCGGCTGGTTGACTGGCAAATACAAACGGGATGAAGCCCCAACCGGTGCAAGCCGACTGGGAACGGAGCCAGAGCGAGGCATGGAAGCGTATACCCCGCGCAATGCTCAGGAACGTACCTGGCAAATCATTGAAACCGTTCAGAACATTGCAGAGCAACGTGACGCGAGTTCTGCTCAGGTTTCTCTGGCCTGGTTGTCCGCACAGCCCGCTGTGACTTCGGTGATTCTGGGCGCACGAAATCAAAAGCAACTCGCCGACAATTTAGGAGCAGCAACGATTTCTCTGAATAATGAGGAATTGCAAGCGCTGGATAAAGTCAGCAGTCCTCAGACCAATGTTTATCCCTATGGGCTGCAGGCAGATCAGCAGAGGCACCGATCAATTGTCGGTGGTGTAACCTAGACGGACCGGCGGGACACTTATTTGGTCATGTTAGCCGCTCTCGCAGGGCTTCGTAAGGGGTTGTCAACGGCGGAGTAAAAACCTGCCAGTGTGGCGGAGCAAAAGCAGGCCACTTGGCGTGACTGCAGTCATGGCGTTTTTCTGCGGGGTTGAGGGTTTTGTTTGGGTGCGCGCCTTGGAACGCGCGGCTCTCATATAGCAAGCGTGTTCCAGGGCGCATTGGCCGTCAGGCCAATTATGTCGCGGTTATTTGTTGGCTTTTGCCAGCGTCGCCCGGCTCTGGCTGAGACGGTAACTTTCGCCATTCATTTCCAGGATATTCACATGGTGCGTCAGCCGATCCAGCAGGGCGCCGGTCAGTCGCTCAGAGCCGAATGTTTCGGTCCATTCCTCGAAGGGCAGGTTGCTGGTGATGAGGGTTGAAGCGCGCTCGTAGCGCTGTGAGATCAGCTCGAACAGCAATTCGGCACCGGTTTTGCTGAGCGGCACAAAGCCCAACTCATCAATGATCAGCAATTTGACCTTGGCCAGTTGCCGTTGCAATCGCAGCAGACGCTTCTCATCGCGGGCTTCCATCATCTCGTGAACCAGGGATGCTGCAGTCACAAAGCTGACGGGCATGCCCTTTTGGCAAGCTGCCAACCCCAGTCCGAGGGCGATATGGGTTTTGCCGGTGCCTGACGGACCCAGAGCAATCACGTTTTCCTGCCGGTCGATCCATTCACAGCGCGCCAGCTCCAGGACCATCATCTTGTTCAGGGATGGGATTGCTTTGAAGTCGAAGCTGTCCAGGCTTTTGACGGCCGGGAACTTTGCCGACTTGATCCTGCGCGCAACCATGCGCCGCTCGCGGTCGATCAATTCCAGTTCTGTCAATCGCGCCAGATAACGCACATGATCCACGCCCTCAGCGGCACAGATGCGGGCCTGTTTGTCGTGCTCGCGCAGGAAAGTTGGCAGGCGCAGGGTTTTGAGATGATGGGCAAGCAGCAGTTCGGGTGCACTTGTCATGGCCCGTCTCCTGCCAGCAGACTCATGTAAGTTGCGGCAGAGGTTGTGGCGATGTTGGTTCTGGGCAGGAACGGATAAAGATCCAGGTCCAGCCGGGGCGGGCGCCGGTCCACCCGACACAGCACGAGATGTTTGACCGCATCGAAACTGATCGCTCCCATCTGCAAGGCATCCCTGACGGCACAGTGCAGCACCTCCAACTCAAAGCGTTCCAGCAGGCGCAGAACCTGTACGTATTCCCGCTTGCCAGCTTTGCCTTGGCGGGCTTCGAGCAACCGCTGAAGCGTTGCGAAGGCTTCTGGCAAACCCCAGTTTTGCAGCGGAGCGGCCTGATCAAAGGACATGATTTTGCGCTCAATCAGCCGCAGATAGTGTATCGGATCAAACACCATATCGCCTGTGGCATAGGAACGGTGATGTTTGGCGATCACCTCAGCGGCACAACCGATCACCACCCGATCCACAAAGCCCTTTATCCAGACCTCACGATGGCCATAAGCGACAGGCACCGAGTAATCATTGCCGCGATATCGCACCACAGAGGTGGACGTAACTTGCCCGCTGCGCAGGTCGCAGGCCTCAAACGGGGCGGCTGGCAAGTCTTGCATCGCCGCCAGATCAGCTTCCAGCCGTTCGCCGATGCTGATCTGATGACCTCGCAAAATATCAGCTTGCCGTTTGCAGCATTGCTCTTCGAGATAATCATTGAACGCACCCCAATTGGCAAAACGCGGCATCGGCACCATGAAGTTGCGGCGGGAATAGCCGACCAGTCCTTCAACCTTGCCGCTCGTCCATTGTCCTCGGACCAATGGCGGACAATTCCTCGCTCATTCCCTTTGCCAGGGCGGCCGTACCGATCCCCAATCACATAGTGCGACAGCATCGCGCTGAACCGCTGGGTTCGCTTGCGGGTGCCATCCGGCATGATCTTTGCGACCAGACATCTGTCATTGTCGTAGAGAACTGACTGCGGTACCGCGCCAAAAAACGCAAACGCATGCACATGACCATCCAGCCAGGCCTCGGTGTTCGCCGCAGGATACGCCCGGACATAACACGCATCGCTATGCGGCAGATCCAGCGCAAAGAAATAGGCCTTTTGCTCAATCCCGCCAATGACAACCAATGCTTCGCCAAAGTCAGCTTGCGCATGTCCGGGCGGATGGCTCAGAGGCACAAACATCTCGCGAGAACCACGCTTCTTGCTGCGCACATAATCC
The DNA here is from genome assembly GCA_022567275.1 of Pseudomonadota bacterium. Classification (GTDB taxonomy): domain Bacteria; phylum Pseudomonadota; class Alphaproteobacteria; order Rhizobiales; family Methyloligellaceae; genus UBA2767. Next base: position 3,067 of record JADFHH010000273.1, read on the forward strand.
TTGACGATAGTATAGCCGCCGTCGAACCCGCACTCATCGCGAAGGCGCTCAAAGATGCGCCTGGCCGTATGACGCTGCTTGCGAGGTCGCCCTTTGTCTTCGGCCAACCACTGATCAATCTGATCCGTATACGCATCCAACTTCGGGCGCTTGATCACCGCCGTTCGCCGATACCCCGGCGGCTCAGAATACGTCAACATCTTCGCAACACTGTCTCGGCTGATCCCAAAATCGCGGGCAATCTGCCGCCCGCTCAAACCATCCTGAAAATGGGCGCGCCGCACCTTCAAATACAAATCCACGGTGAAAATCCCCAAACCCTCCCGAATATCGAAAGGGCAAAAGTGGCCGACTTTTACGCCGCCCGCGACACCACAATGACGCCGCTACCGTGGCCGAGTATTGCTCCGCCGCTTTCACCGCGCGGCCTTCGACGTCTATATCGAAACCCAGCTCGCTCCGACGTTACAACCCGGCGATGTCGTCATCGCAGACAACCTGTCCTCTCACAAATCTACCTACGCGCAAAACCTGCTCAAGGAACAGGGAAACTGGATGCTGTTCCTGCCGCCATACAGCCCCGACCTGAACCCCACCTCTCGGTGCATGCTGCGCATACACCTGCCGGGCAATGATCGAGCAAGCCTTTTCCAAGCTCAAAGCCCACCAGCGAAAGACGGCAGTCAGAACCTTCGATGCCCTTACAGCTACCG
>JADFHH010000274.1 GCA_022567275.1 Pseudomonadota bacterium
GTATAGGAAATTGCTGTATCTTTTATCGAATTATGAGTTTGCGGCCCGGCGCCATATCCAGCCAGAAAGCATTAAAGCGAAAAAGCCGTGCGCGATATAAACCTTGCTCATGTCGCTTGCGCTTTATCCAGGCAACAGCGTTCGCCCTCAAGCAGCGAAGCGATAGGGCAAGCCAAAGTGTCCGGCAGCCATGAGGCTCCGGAGTTTGATTTTACCCCGAACAAAGGGGCCTGCCCCCGCGATGGTGCACGGTATCTTTACGAAATCCGCCCGGCGTCGTGAGGCCCCTTACGAGATAGTCGCAGAGGGGCTACAGCTCTCAGGCGCGGGGGCCGGTATGACGATGGGGTGTGGGGACGACAGGCGGCAAGACACCCTGAAACTTCGCCTGAATTTTACGGATTTTCACTTGGCGGCTTGAGACTTTTTAGTCCCTCGCGCAGAGTGACGGCGCCGCGCCCGGCCAGTGGGGACTGTGGTATCAATCGCCTCTTCCCGCTCTCTCCGTGAAGCGATGAATCTGGCGATCAATTCCTGCACCGCATCCGGCAGCCCGCCCATCAAATGTCCGTCCGGCACATTGATCCGGGACACCTTGCCGGCACGGGCGAGAGTTTCAATCTGGCGGGTGAGGGATTCAATCGGGCGAACCAGGCGTATATGCAGCGTGGCCCAGGCGCCCAGAATTGCCAGCAGAAACAATATTGACCCTGCCGCCCCCAGGAGCACCGAGAGTTGCAAATCCTTCATATTGTCCGCATTGATGACAGCCCAGCCAAACGCCAGTGCGATGAAAGATGCGACCAGCGCGAGGATGGCGAACAGGGCAGCAAGTAAACCGGCAGGGCGCATGTGCGAACTCTCGATTGTGATGTGCCGCTACCAGTGCGGGCGGACCCTGGCCCTAATGTATGAGACGTGAGGTCTGCGACCACTCTCCCGCATCCGTAGCCTCAAGGTCCGGTGCGGACCGGCCCGCGCCATACCCCTCCACCGTGCGTTTGAGGATGGCCTCGATTCCCGCACCATCATGGTCGCGAAGCGCCTGTTCCAGTGTCCGGAGTTCCTCATCGAGCTCGGACATTGTCAGGCAGGGTTCGGAATTCTTCATGATCCGTGGATGCTCGGTGCCGGTGGTGTTCTCGCCGATCAGAAGTTCCTCATAGAGTTTTTCGCCCCGGCGCAACCCTACATATTCGATTTCAATGTCTCCTTCGGGATGGTTTTCGTCGCGAACCTCCAGCCCCGACAGCGTGATCATGGTGCGCGCCAGATCGTCGATTTTCACCGGGCTTCCCATATCCAGAACAAACACTTCGCCGCCCGCGGCCATCGCGCCGGCCTGCAACACCAGCTCGGCGGCCTCGCGAATGGACATGAAATAGCGAATGATATCGGGGTGGGTGACGGTAACCGGTCCGCCATCGCGGATCTGTTTGCGGAATTTTCTGACAACCGAGCCGGAGGAATCCAGTACGTTGCCAAACCGCACCATGGTGAAGACGGTGTCTGGCCGGTTCTCCCCGGCAATCCCCTGAAGGATCATCTCGGCAAGCCGTTTGCTCGCCCCCATGATACTGGTGGGCCGGACCGCCTTGTCGGTGGAGATCAGCACCATGCGCTCGACCCGGGCGTCGAGCGCCGCGCGCGCCAGCACCTGGGTACCGAAGATATTGTTGCGCAAGCCCTCGATGGGGTTTTGTTCGACGATCGGCACATGCTTGTAGGCGGCGGCATGGAAGATGGTTTCAACGGCCAAATTCGGCAGGGTATGCTTTAGCAAATCGCCATCGAGAACCGACCCGAGCACAACCGATATCTCAACCCTGGGCGCGGACTTTCCGGCGGCTTTGGCCTCGCTTTTAAGGCTATCGAGCAAGTTTCCCACGTCCTGCTCGATTTCATACAGCGCCGCCTCGGACATATCGAACAATATCAGGCGTTTGGGCAAGAGCTTGACGATCTGCCGGGCAAGTTCCGAACCGATAGAACCGCCGGCCCCGGTAATCATGACGTTCTTTCGGCGGATATATTTACCGAGAAGCCTGGTGTCCGGCGGGACCGGGTCGCGTCCCAGCAGATCTTCAACGTCGATTGGCCGCAGATCGGTGACCTCGACCCGGCCCGATGCGATGTCTTCGATCGCCGGCAGGATTTTGACGGTGACCGGATAGCCTTCGAGGGAGCGGATTACCGTGCGGCGGTGGTGCCGGGACGCGGACCCGATCGCGAGAAAAATCTCACTTACGCCGTCATGCTGGATCAGCTTTGCGAGTTTTTCGGGCTGGTGGATATTGAGTTTGTGAATGCGCTGGCCCCAGAGCGACGGGTTGTCGTCGACAAAGCCGATTGGCTTGTATTCCCTGGAGTCGGCAAGCGCGCGCAACAACTCAAGACCTGCCGTTCCGGCGCCGTAAATGAGCACACGCTGGCGTGGGTCCAGCCGCGCCATGGTCACATTCGGGATGCTTTTCAGTAAGCCGCCGGCCAGTTGCCGCGAGATACGGATAAGCGCGGCGGCGAAAAACCCGTAAATGATAACCACCGAACGCGGCACCCCGGGCAAGCCGATCAGATACAGGCTGAGCACCCAGATGAGGACGGCGAGAACGATGGTGATATATAACCGCCCGGCCGCTTCATTGTGGAAATAGCGCGTCACCAGCCGGTACAGGCCGCGGACATAGAAGGTGGTCACGCCTATCGCCGGCGCAAGAATAAACAGCAGCAAGGTGGTCCTGTCGGGCGGGACATAAAGAATATTCAGGCGCAGCGAATAGGCCGCCCACAGCGCGAAGCTCAGCAGCGCGAAGTCATTGGAGATCAGCAGCGAACTCTTGGTCCAGCGCGGAAATCGAATCAACCGTTCCTGAAAGCTATTCGATTGTTTGGTCACGAAGGGGGCGCCTTGCTCGATCACCGCTTGCATTTCAGACACTTGCATAGTCACAATCGGACCATAATGAAAGCCAAATGCCAGGCAAACCGCTCACCCGAGCACGATCACAAGCAGCCGCCGGGGGCCATGCGCGCCCAAAACGATGGTCTGGTTGATATCGGCGGTGCGTGAAGGCCCGGAGATGAGATTGACGGTGCGCGGCAAGGTGCGCGGCCCGTAGATGTTGCGCAACGCGTTCCAGGCATCTTCATAGGAGCCGAGAATATCATCGGCGCGGATGACGATAATATGTGTGTCGGGCAAAAAGTTCAAAGTCGTGGGGTTGTCCTCGCCGGAGGTGAGGAACAAAGTACCGGTTTCCGCCGCCGCGGTTCGCGCGCGGCTCATTGCAACCCCGTCGCTCGCTTGACCCCTTCCTGCCAGGCGGGTGAGGGAGGGGGTTTTTCCCCAGGGGATGGCGGCGAGCAGCGCATCGCTTCCAGTGCGGAATTCAGCCGGCAGGTTATTGTCGCGCAGATAGGCGGCGACGATTTCGGGGAACTCGCTGGCTCGACTGGTCCGTTTTCCGTCCTCATCGATGCCCCAGGGCTGGCGTTCGAAGGGTTCCATCGTATCGTGGTCGCCTCGATTCTCGATGTACTTCCACGGAGGCTCGAATAGCCCAATTTTTCTGTATTTTCGCTAAAAGGTCTCGACGATAAATGCGCTGGGTAGGTCTGGGACCGCGGTCTTGCCGGATAAGAGAGGCGTGAGCGAGACGCCGTCCAGGCCGGCGGGGACAGGCAGGTGGAGATAGTCGAGGAGCGTGGGCATGAGATCGAGGAGGCGAACGGGGGTCTCGATGCGCCGGGGTTCGAGCGGGCTGTCCGGGTGG
>JADFHH010000275.1 GCA_022567275.1 Pseudomonadota bacterium
GGGGTACAGGCCATCGGCCTAGGGCTTGCCGCGCTGTTCGCCAACCGCGGCGTCCCGCCGCGCATCGTGACCGGCCATGATTTCCGTTCCTATTCCGCGGCCATCAAACAGGCGCTGATATCCGGTATGATGGCGGGTGGCATGGAGGTGCATGACATCGGCCTGGCGCTTTCGCCAATGGCCTATTTCGCCCAGTTCGATCTGGAGGTGGAAGGCGTCGCCATGGTCACCGCCAGCCACAATGACAATGGCTGGACCGGCATCAAAATGGGGCTGGAGCGCCCCCTCACCTTCGGCCCCGATGAAATCAACGAGTTGAAGGCGCTGGTTTACGCCGGCGATCTCAAAACGCCGGGCGGCGGCGGCTACCGGTTTCACGCCGGTCTCCAGGACCGCTATATCGCCGATCTGTCCGACCGGCCAAAACTCAAGCGCGCCCTCAAGGTCGTCGCGGCCTGCGGCAATGGGACGGCAGGCGCGTTCGCGCCGCAGGTTCTGGAAGCCGCGGGGTGCGAAGTCGTGCCGCTCAATTGCGATCTCGACCATAGTTTTCCGAACCACAATCCGAACCCGGAAGACATGAAGATGCTTGAAGAACTCAGCGACGCGGTGCTGTCTTCCGGCGCGGATGCGGGCTTCGCCTTCGATGGCGACGGCGACAGATGCGGTATTGTCGATAATGAAGGAAACCCCATCTTCGCCGACAAGGCCGGGGTCATGCTCGCCCGTGATATTTCAGCCCGGCACGCCAATGCCAAATTCGTGGCAGATGTGAAATCGACGGGACTTTTCCTGACCGATCCGGTCCTGCGGGAAAACGGCGCGCAATGCACCTACTGGAAGACCGGCCATTCCTATATCAAGCGCTATTGCCATGAAACCGGGGCGCTGGCGGGGTTTGAGAAATCGGGCCATTTCTTCTTCAATCCGCCATTGGGCCGGGGCTATGACGACGGACTCATAGCCGCACTCGCGGTGTGCGATATGCTCGATCGCGCACCGGGCAAGTCGCTGTCCGATTTGCTGCACGCACTTCCCAGGACATGGCAATCCCCCACCATGTCGCCGTATTGCGCCGACGAAATCAAATATGACGTAGTCGAGCGCGCCACCAAACATTTCTCCGATATGGCCTCGAATGGCGATCGACTGGCGGGGCAGAGCATAGCTGAACTGATAACCATCAATGGCATCCGTATTGTGCTGGAGGATGGCACCTGGGGGCTGGTGCGCGCCTCGTCCAACAAACCGGAACTCGTGGTCGTGGTGGAAAGCCCGGTATCGGAAGAAAACATGCGCGCGATCTTCGCCGAGATCGACGCCTATCTCTCCGCCCAGAGTGAAGTGGGCGAATATAATCAGAAAATATAAGCCATGGTCTCTCAAGCTGCAAAATTGCGCTCCCTGCTTGCCAAAGACACTTGCTACGCCATGCCGTGTTGCTGGGACGCGCTGAGCGCGAAGATGATTGGAGATGCGGGGTTCCCCTTCACCTTCATGTCCGGTTTCGCCGTCTCTGCCGCGCGCATCGGCGCGCCGGACACCGGGCTGATCTCGTTCGGCGAAATGCTCGACCAGGGCCGCAACATTTGCGCCGCGACGCCGATCCCCGTCATCGGCGATGGCGATACCGGCTACGGCAACGCCCTCAATGTGCGGCGCACCGTGGAGATGTATGCCCGCGCCGGCTTTGCCGCCATTATGATCGAGGATCAGGTGTCGCCGAAACGCTGCGGCCATACCAAAGGCAAGCTGGTGGTCGAGCGGGTGGCAGCCTTCGACCGCATCAAGGCGGCGGTGGATGCGCGCGAAGCAGGCGCGGACATCATGATTTTGGCGCGCACCGACGCGCGCCACGGCCACGGGCTTGACGAGGCCATCGGCCGCGCCAGGGGGTTTAGCGATATCGGCGCGGATATCCTGTTCATCGAGGCGCCGCAATCGACAGACGAGATGGCGCGTCTCACCCGCGAGGCGCCGGGCATCCATATGGCCAATATTGTCGAGGGCGGGGCAACGCCGATGCTTTCGACATCGGAATTACACCAGCTCGGGTATCGCTTCGCCGCCTATCCCCTCACCCTGCTCTCCGCCGCAATGAAGGCGATTGCCCAAGCGTTGCGCGAGTTCAGCGAGGGAAAGCACCCGGACGGCCTGGTGATGGAGTTCGAGGAGCTGCGAAGGATCGTCGGTTTCGACGACTATTACGCGGCCGAGACCGCTTATTCAGACAAGCGGGAGTGAGTGCGGCGTGCCGCAACCCCAAGCGCTCATTGAACGGAGTGACGCGAGATATCGCGCCGGGTTTCTGGTGGTCATGTTCATCGCCGCGGCCGTGGGCGTGTTTACTCTGGAACCCATACCGCAAGCCCTATCGTATCATGACTTCGCCGATACCAGATCATGGCTCGGCATCGCCAATTTTGGCGACGTGGTGTCGAATCTGGCCTTTGCCGTCACCGGCGGGCTGGGACTTTGCACCGTGCTCGGTCCCGCGGGCCGTGACATATTCGGCCATCGCGCCGACCGTTGGCCCTATGCCGTCTTTTTCATCGGCGTCGCATTGGTGAGCGCCGGCTCGGCCACTTACCACCTGGCGCCCGACAATGCGCGGCTGTTCTGGGACCGGGCGCCGATGACCATTGCGTTCATGGCTCTGTTTGCGGCCTTCATTGCCGACCGCGTCCATCGCAAAATCGGAATTTTCTGGCTGTTGCCGGTATTGCTGTGTGCCGGTTTGGCGAGCGTGGTCTATTGGGATGTTAGCGAATCCCTGGGGCAAGGCGATCTGAGATGGTATTTCCTGGTGCAGTTTTATCCAATCGCCGCGATGCCGGTCATTTGCTGGCTGTTTCCCGCGGGGCGCTACACGAGCGGCCGGCACCTCGCATGGCTGATCGGCTGGTATGCGGCGGCAAAGCTGCTGGAATTCCTCGACGCCGAAATTTTCCAGCTCTTGGGGCATACGTTAAGCGGCCACACCCTCAAGCACCTGGCTTCGGGAATCGCGGTGCTGGTCGTCATCCGGATGATCGCGTCCCCCCGCTCCCCCCGCCCGGCTCATATCAAAGCAACGTCCAGAAAAGCTGCATAACGAAATCGTGATGCAACTCCGCGTACGGATTATCCGTAGAAAGAGTATGCGTCTTGCGCATGAGGCGTGGCGCTTAATGTCCCAACCAAAAAGAGAGGCGAACCAAAAAATGAAGTTATCAGTAACATCTGGCGCTACGATCGCCGCGGCGGCAGCCGCACTTATGCTAAGCAGCATGACCTTTGCTCCTCCGGCCGCCGCAGCAGAAGCCAACGTCAAGTGTTTCGGCGTGAACTCTTGTAAAGGCCACGGCTCCTGCAAAACCGCTTCGAACGATTGCAAAGGGCTAAATTGAGAACGCCGGATCAATAATGGACCACTTGAGTGACCGGATAATCTGGTCGCGGCGGGGCAAAATTCCGCCACTCGTTATCGTCTTGGTTTCAGAGGCAACTGATTCGCAAGGCGGGGAGAGATGTATCAAGTGGACCTATACAGGAGGGTTAGGCTCGCGTGCCATCATGATGGTCTGAGCAAACGGGAAGCGGCCAGACGTTTTGGCATTGACCGCAAGACGATCGACAAGATTCTGCGGCATTCGGTGCCACCGGGCTACCGGCGCAGCAAGCCGATAAAGCGGCCCAAGCTCGGTCCTTACATCAGCCTCATCGATGCGATCCTGGAAGAGGACAAGACGCGGCCGCGCAAGCAGCGTCATACG
>JADFHH010000006.1 GCA_022567275.1 Pseudomonadota bacterium
TCCAGCCTCAGGAAATTCGCCGCGATGGTTCGGAGGCCACGGCCGCTTTCGTCGATCCAGCCCAACGTTTCAGTCAGGCCATCGGACACGGCTCCGATATCTGCTGTGTTATCCAACTCGACGGAAACCAGGTTGATCTCAGAGATCGCCCCCGCAAGGTGTCCTTCCGCCGCAGTAATTCCTCGGATGTCAGTACCCCCAAGGTCCCCGACCAGCGCCCGGGCGCGCATCATGAAATGCATTTTTCGTATTGCAAAGTAGTGAAACTTGAAACATAGCTCCGGTGTGATATACGGATTCGGGGCCTGCTCCTCCGGCAAAACAATGTTCAGCCCGATCGTGTTGGCCCCGATATCGTAGGCGCCACGGTTGGCCGCCTCCATCACACCCGGCCCGCCACCAGTCACAACCACATAGTCGCATTTCCCATCAACCTGGCACTGACCGCTGACCAGACGAGAAAATTTCCGCGCCTCTTCATAATAATGGGACTTGGCCAAAATATTATTGGCCACCCGAAGACAATAAAGTAGACAGATACGCAAATTATCTGACTCGCGATAAGCTTTGTGATAAAAGCGGCTTGTCGTCTGAAAATTTAGCTCAACTAGAGAAAGCTCGGTTACTACTCCCTGATCGAGGTGAGTTATATCGTCCAAAGCTGGTAAGTTGGGGGCAAAAACTCAAATACTTGATAAATGAGGGTTGGAAAATTTCAGAAATTCGAAATTGGGCAAAAAGCAGATGGAAAACCAAAAACCCGAGGCAATGGCCTCCTATCCGTTCTGCCGTTTGCCGGAACCGGCCAATGTGCTCATCATGCCGTCCTTCCACAGCGCCAGCATCTCCACCAAGATGCTGCAGGAGTTGGGGGGGAGCACGGTCATCGGGCCGCTGCTGGTGGGTTTGTCGAAGCCGGTGCAGATCGCCCCGCTGGGGTGCACCGACACAACCTTGATGAATATCGCCGCGCTGGCGGCGTTCGATCCCGGCCGGTAGCGTAATGGATATATCTTGCGTTAGTATGCAAAGCGTATGATTGACGGCAGGATTATCATAACGGCGGCGCTCGCCTATCTGGGGTTTCTGTTCGCGGTGGCCTATTTCCGCGACCGTATGGCGGTGCCTGGCGAATCAAGCACGGGGCGCCCCGCGATCTACGCGTTTTCGCTCGCGGTCTATTGTACATCCTGGACGTTCTTCGGCTCCGTCGGCCTGTCGGCCACCACGGGGTATAATTTCATTCCCGTCTATCTTGGCCCGATCATCATATTCGGTGTGGGCTGGCCGCTGCTCTTGCGTATTATCCGCCTGTCCAAAACCCAGAACATTACCTCCATCGCCGACTTTATCGCCGCGCGTTACGGCAAGAGCCTGCCGCTGGCGGCCCTCGTCACCGTGATCGCGGTACTGGGCACGCTGCCCTATATCGCGTTGCAACTCAAAGCGGTCTCGGAGTCGGTGACCACGGTTATCGGGCCGGTTGGCGAAACGAGTAATGCGCTGCTCGCCGCGACCCCCCTGGGCGATATCGCCTTTGTCGTAGCGGTCGTGATGGCGGCGTTCGCAATCCTGTTCGGCACGCGCCACATCGACGCGACCGAACATCAGGAAGGCTTGATGCTGGCGATCGCCACCGAATCGGTGGTCAAGATTCTCGCCTTTCTGCTGGTTGGCTATTACATCACCTTTGAAATGTTCGGCGGCTTCGGCCCGCTGTACGAACGCGCCTCGCAAAGTCCCGAAATCAGGGAATTGTTCACCCGCGGTTTCGATGGCGGCGCGTGGATCAGCGTAACTTTCCTGTCGATGGCGTGCATTATCCTGCTGCCGCGCCAGTTCCATGTGGCGGTGGTGGAGAACAATTCGGCGCGCGAAGTCCGCCGCGCGGCCTGGCTGTTTCCGCTGTACCTCATCGTCATCAATCTGTTCGTGGTTCCCATCGCGGTCGCGGGCTTGCTCACATTTCCCGATGGCCAGGTGTCGGCCGATATGTTCGTGCTGGCGCTGCCGCTGTCGGACGGCGCCCGGTTCGTCACCCTCGCCGCGTTTATCGGCGGGCTGTCGGCGGCGACCGCCATGGTGATTGTCGCGACCGTGGCGCTGTCGATCATGATCTCGAACGATCTGGTGGTGCCGCTGCTGCTGCGCCGCCGCCTGCTGGATGTGCGCGAGCGGGAAGATGTCAGTACGCTGCTGCTCAATATCCGCCGCTCCGCCATCTTCGGCATTCTCATTCTTGGCTACATGTTCTACCGGATGATCGGCGATAGCGTGGCGCTGGCCTCGATCGGACTGCTTTCTTTTTCCGCGATTGCACAATTGGCGCCGGCCTTCTTCGGCGGTCTGGTCTGGCGCCGCGCCACCGCGCGGGGCGCGATTGCCGGTATCCTCGCGGGCTTTGCCGTGTGGGCCTATACCTTGCTCCTGCCCGCCTTCGTTCATTCCGGCCTGCTGGCCAATGACATCCTGGTGAACGGGCCGTTCGATATTCATCTGTTACGGCCCCAGGCATTGTTCAATTTCGATCTAGACCCCATACCGCACGGCGTTTTCTGGAGCATGCTGTTTAACATCGTCGCCTATGTCGCCGTCTCTTTCGCTAGGGAGCCCGAACCGATCGAACGCCTGCAGGCGAATGTGTTCATCCAGGATGAGCTGGTGCGGCCGCAGACTCAAGGTTATCGCCTGTGGCGGTCATCGATTACGGTGCAAGAGTTGCGCAACACCGCGGCGCGTTATGTGGGCGAGGAACGCGCCCGGCGCTCGTTCGAGGACTATGACTCCACCCTGACCGAGGCGTTAAATCCCGAGGCCGAGGCGGATATCCACCTGCTGCGCCATACCGAGCATCTTCTGGCCAGCGCCATCGGCGCCGCCTCCTCGCGCCTGGTGCTTTCGCTGCTGCTGCGCCGGCGCACGGTGGGCATAAAATCCGCGCAAAAACTGCTGGACGATGCTTCCGAAGCCATCCAGTACAACCGCGATCTGCTGCAATCTGCGCTCGACCAGGTGCGTCAAGGCATCTCGGTGTATGACAAGGACATGCGGCTGATTACATGGAACAGACAATTCCGCGATATCCTCAACCTGCCGCCGGATTTTGGCCGCGCCGGGGTGCCGCTCGATGAGATTATCCGTTACTCCGCCGAACAAGGCGATCTCGGCCCCGGCAATATCGAAGAGCTGGTGAGCGACCGTATCCACAAACTCGCCGTTACGCAGGAAACATTTCAGGAGCGGCTGACCGGTTCAGGCCAAGTCGTCGAGGTGCGCAGCTCCTTGATGCCGCAAGGCGGCATCGTCACCACCTATACCGACATCACCGACCGGGTGGAGGCCGCTGAAGCGCTCGCCAGAGCGAATGAAAATCTGGAACGGCGCGTGCGCGAGAGGACGGCGGAGCTGACCAAGGTGAACCGCGAGCTGGCCAAGGCCAAGGCCAAGGCGGATGACGCCAATCTTGGCAAAACGCGGTTCCTGGCCGCCGCCAGTCACGACATTCTGCAACCCTTGAACGCGGCGCGGCTCTATACCTCCACCCTGGTCGAACGCAAACGCAGTGGCGAGGACGGGCGGCTGATTCAAAATGTCGATGCTTCGCTTGAGGCGGTTGAGGAAATTCTCGGCACATTGCTCGATATATCCCGGCTCGACGCCGGCGCCATGAAGCCGGAGATTGAAGTCTTCCCCATCGCCGGTCTGTTGGCGCAGCTCAAGCTGGAATTCGAACCCATGGCCAAGGAAAAGGGTCTCGATTTCCGGGTGCAAGTTTCAAGCCTGTCGGTGCGTAGCGACCGGCGTCTGCTGCACCGCGTACTGCAAAACTTCATCTCGAACGCGATCAAATATACCGGGCAAGGCCGTGTGCTGCTCGGCTGCCGGCGGCGGCGCGGCAGGCGGCTCGAAATACAGATTTGCGATACCGGTCCGGGCATCCCGAAACAACAGCACAAGCTCATCTTCAAGGAATTCCAGCGGCTGAGCGGCAACAGCATCGACACCCATGGGCTGGGGCTGGGGCTGTCGATCGTGGAGCGTATCGGGCGTATGCTCAACCACCGCATCAAGCTGAACTCCCGGCCTCGAAGCGGCTCGATATTCTCGGTCACTCTGCCGGTCGCCAAACCGCGCGCGCTCCGCCGCACGCCACACAAGCGCGTCGGCGTCAATCGGGTTTCCGGCTGCATGGTGCTGTGCGTCGACAATGAGCCAGCGATTCTGGAGGGCCTGGAAACGCTGCTTTCCGGGTGGGATTGCAGTGTACTGAAAGCGATAGGAACAAAGGATGCCATAGCGCAGATACGCACCAGCTCACGGGTGCCGGAGATTATTCTTGCCGATTATCATCTCGATGACGAGACCGGAATTCAGACCATCGAAGCAATCCGCGCGGAGTTGGGATTTGACGTTCCCGCGGTGATGATTACCGCGGACCGCTCGCCCAAGGTTCAGGACCTGATCCGCGATGGCGGGTTTCAGCTCCTGCGCAAGCCGCTACGTCCCGCCGCACTGCGCGCCGTCATAGCGCAATCACGCATCCGTCAGGCGGCGGCGGAATAGGTGGGTTACAGCGGTGAAATTTTCTCTAAACGCCAAGTCTTATGGCATGTATACGTGTGTCGCTCGTTGACTGAACCGTTTGTCGCAGACGATCTGAGACCATGCCGATCAAAGAACACCCGCCTCAAGGCAGCATTGTAACTGTCGATTACTCAATTGGCTTCAAGGAACCTGAAATGGTCAAGGCACGCTTGGCGGTTGTGTTATCACCAAAAATTATGGCGCGCCCTCACCTCTGCACCGTTGTTCCGTTAAGTTTAACGGAGCCTTCAACCGTCATGCCCTTCAATAAACTTATCGAAATTCCATTTGAGATGCCCAAAAGCTGGGGCAATGCCGAGCGCTGGATAAAGGGAGACATGATCAACGCTGTTGGGTTTCATAGAGTCGATTTACTGCGATTAGGAAAGACCAGTACCGGTAAACGTATATACCAAATGGAAGCCCTGCCCGACGAACTATTTAAAATAGTAAGACGTTGCGTTCTGCATGGAATGGGGCTGTCAACATTGACAAAATACCTATAAAATCATACGTTGTGTGCGTTAGCGGCTCTGCTCATGTCATCCGCGTCTAAGACCCTGCCAAGGGCCGCTGGCCAGACGAGCGAATGCAAGTTTATGGCCAGTGTCGGCAAAGGGGCTCTGCATCGCAGAGCCCTTTGGCTTATTCGGCAGATCGCTGATCAACGCCATCACATGACGCTGTTGCGCCACTCCGGGCTTTCAATCTTGTTGACCGCGATCACCGCCTGGGTGCGGCTGTCAACGCCGAGCTTCTGCAGGATCGCCGATACATGGGCCTTGATGGTCGCCTCCGATACGCTCAGCTTGTAGGCGATCTGTTTATTGAGCAACCCCTCGCCCAGCATCATCAAAACGCGCACCTGTTGCGGTGTCAGGGTCGCCAACCGCGCCACCAGATTGGTGGTTTCACTGTCGCCTTCCTCGCTCAAATCAACATCGGGCGGCGTCCAGATGCCGCCATCGAGCACATTCTTGACGGCTTCGCGGATGGTTTCCACCGGCAGCGTCTTGGGGATGAAACCCGAAGCGCCAAATTCAATACAGCGGCGGATGGTGGACGGGTCCTCACTGGCCGAAACCACAACGACGGGGATTTCGGGATACTGGGCGCGCAGATACATCAGACCGGAAAACCCCTTGACGCCCGGCATGGCAAGATCAAGCAGCACAAGATCGGTCTCCGAATTGACATCAAGCGTGCTCGACAAACCATCGAGCGATCCGGCTTCCGATATTTTCAAATCGCTGAAAGCGTCACTGAGAGCCTGCCGCAACGCGTCCCTGAACAGCGGATGGTCGTCGATAATAACGATGCTGTAGCTGGCCATCATGTGCGCCTTCATTCCGAAAACTGGACGGTCCCGTGACAGAACAGCGCGCCCGGCTCCCGGCACCGGCATATTCGACTGCCAGTGTAGCTCGAAAAAAAAAGCCAATTCAATGGGCCAATGGGCCTGTACCCGCGCGCCGGAATATATGGCGCATTATCCCCCTTATACAACACGGATGCAGCAATCTTTTTCAACACTTTGCTTCTCCGGGCAAGACTGCTAACCCTCATCCATGATCGACGACGAGCAACGCCCGCGCTACTGGCGGCATACGCTGCTGCTGGCTGCCGTGCTGGTGGCGATTGTCATCTTATGCGCCATTATATTGCCGTTGTATGCGGCTGAATTAAACGATGACACACTGCTTGGTTTTCCGCTCGGATTTTATGCCGCGGCGCAAGGGATTGTGATTGCACTGATCGTCGCCGTCTATTGGGCCGGGGATCGTCAGGCCAGGACCGACCGTAAATTTGGCGCTACGGAAGAGCTGTAGGCGGACAATGTCGCTGCAACATCAATATCGCCCCTTGAATCCGCGACTGGGCACCCATTACGCGATTTTCGCCAGCGCCTTCACCGCGCTGTTGCTGGTGCTGGCGCTGCTGGAGCAACTGGGCGGGCGCAAGCTGTGGCTGAGCCATGCCATGATCGGCTTGCCGCTGGTTATGTATCTGGGCGTCGCTGGCCTGACCCGGACGCTGGATATCCATGAATTCTTTTGCGTATCCCGCCGTATCCCGCCGGTGTTTGGCGGCCTGGCCCTGGCGGTCACGGCAATTGGCGGCGTCGGCTTGTTCACGCTTACCGGCTGCCTCTTGCTGATCGGCTTCGACGCACTGGCGCTGGCGCTTGGCTGGATCGCGGGCTTCGCGCTGGCGGCTATTCTGTTTGTCCCCTATTTGCGCAAGGCCGGCGCCTATACCCTTCCCGGCTTCTTCCGTTTGCGGTTTCACTCACCCCTGCTCGGGGCGGCCGCCGCTCTGCTGCTGTTGCCGCCCGTTGTCATGCTGCTGGCCGCGGAATTGCGCATCGGCGCCTTCGTCACATCCTTGTTCGCCTCGCTCTCATTCGAGCTGGCAGTCATCTGCGGCGCGGGAGCGATCATCGCGACACTGATTATTGGCGGGCTGCGCTCTCTCACCTGGACACAGAGTGTGCAATATCTGGTCGTCTTGTCCGGATTGCTGTTGCCGCTGATTGTGGTTTCGGTGCAGGAGACCAATTTGCCCCTGCCCCAGTTGACCTATGGCGGGTTGCTGGAGCGGATGTCGAATAACGAGCTGGCACTCGGCACCAGCCTCTCAACGCCGCCGCCAATGCTGGGAGGACTTCCCGGCGAACGGCCCGAAGCCGCCACCAAGCCGTTTTTGCAAGCCTTTGGCGCGCTCACAAAATCCGATTTCGTCATGTTGCTTGTCTGTGTGCTGGCGGGAACCGCGGCCATGCCAAGCCTGCTGCTCCGGGCCGGCAGCGCCACCAATGCACAGCAAGCGCGGCGTCTGATGGGCTGGGGTACGCTGTTTCTCGGCCTGTTCCTCGTAACCGCGCCGGCCTATGCGGTGTTCGCCAAATATCTTACCCTGGAACAGATCGTCGGGACGAGTGTGGCCGATTTACCGGGCTGGGTGAACGGTTTGCGCAATGCGGGGCTGGCGGACATCTCGGACAGCAATGGCGACGGCGTGATCAGCGCCGCGGAACTTCTCATTTCACGCGATGGCGTTGCCTTGTCGCTGCCGATCATCGCCGGGATGCCTTTCATCCTCGTCGTGCTGACCGCCACCGCCGGAATCGCCGCAACGCTCGCTGCTGGCGCCGCGCATGCCTACACGGCAGGGGGCGCGATCAGCGATGACCTTTATCACGGCGTCCTTCACCGCACCGCGACACCGGGCAGGCGGCTGGTCATCGCCCGCCTTGCCATGGTTCTCATCGTGATCGTCGCCGCCTGGTGCGCCACCGCATTTGATTACGACATTCTGCGCATGGCGATCGCCGCGCTCTCGCTGACGGGCGCGGCCTTTTTTCCAGCACTCCTGCTGTCGATCTGGTGGAAAGGCGCGACCGAATGGGGCGTCCTTGCCGCCATGCTGGCTGGCGCCGTGGTCGCGGCCGCGCATATGTATTTGCAACTCTCCGGATCCGGGTTCCTTTGGCCTGGCATAAATGGTTTGCTGGCCGCCATATTGGGTATCCCCGCCGGGCTGATTGCCGGTATTGCCGTCTCACTGAGCACCCCGAAACCGTCGCCGGAAATATTACAGCTCGCCGACGACATGCGCGACCCGAGTGGAGAGGCTCTGTTCGACCGCGCCATGCGGCTCGCGCCCGTGAGAAACACGCCCGAGCTGCCCGTGAGCGAACAACCGACGCCGCGCGCACCGGAAAACACCGATGTCACGTCTTAGTCTCTACCCTTCGATTGAGCCCTATAACAGCGGCACACTGAAGGTCTCAAAACTTCACGAGATTTATTACGAGGAATGCGGCAATCCGGGCGGTGTCCCGGCGCTGATGGTCCATGGCGGGCCGGGCGGCGGGTCGAACCCCATCATGCGCCGCTACCATGACCCCGACCGTTACCGCATCATCCTGCTCGATCAGCGCGGCTGCGGCCGCTCCACGCCGCATGCGGAACTCGATGGCAACACCACCTGGGATCTGGTGGCCGATATGGAGCGTCTGCGCGAACATCTGCAGCTTGAACGCTGGCAGTTGCTCGGCGGCTCGTGGGGGTCCACGCTGGCGCTGGCCTATGCGCAAACCCACCCCGGCAGGGTGAGCGGGCTGATATTGCGCGGCATCTTCACCCTGCGCCGGTGTGAGCTCGAATGGTTTTACCAGCAGGGATGCAGCTGGATTTACCCCGACGCCTTCGAGGCCTTTGTCGCGCCCATCCCGGAAAACGAACGCCACGACATGATCGCCGCCTATTACAAGCGGCTCACCGCGTCCGACCCCGGCGTACAGCGCGAAGCGGCCAAGGCGTGGAGCGTGTGGGAGGGATCGACCCTTTCGCTGCTGCGCGACGAGGGCCGCGAAAAACATTTTTCCCGTGAAGACTTCGCCCTCGCCTTCGCCCGCATCGAATGCCACTATTTTATCAATCGCGGATTTTTCGAGCGCGACGATCAGCTGCTTGCCAACGCACATCTGCTGAAAAATATCCCCGGCATCATCGTGCATGGCCGCTATGACGTGGTGACGCCGCTGAAAAGCGCGTGGGAGCTGGCAAAAGCCTGGCCGCGGGCGGAGTTGAAAATCGTCCCCGATTCGGGCCACGCCATGAGCGAACCCGGCATTATTCACGAACTGGTCGGCGCGACGCGTTCATTCGCGCCGCAATGACCCTAAAAATGTCAGCGTAATCTCTCTGCGGTGCGGCGCGTCGCGATGCTCCACCAGATAGACGCCCTGCCATACGCCGAGCGCCATGCGCCCCTGCCGGACCGGAATTGACAGAGCTGTCGCGGTCACCATCGATTTGATGTGCGCGGGCATGTCATCGCTGCCTTCGGTATTATGGCGATAGGGGTGGCCGCGCGGGGCGATTCGCTCCAGCGCATCGGTCAAATCGCGCAACACGTCCGGATCGGCGTTTTCCTGAATGGTGAGCGAGGCGGAGGTGTGGGCAATGAAGACGTTCAACAGCCCCTCCCCAGCCCCCTCGTCATCGAGCCAGGCGGCTATCTGCCCCGTGATATCGGTAAAACCCGGCGCGTGCGTCTCGATCGTCAGCGCGTGGCTTAGCTGCTGTACTGCTGGAACCGTCATTAAGAAGTCCGCCCTGTCATGGTGATGGGGCCGCGATGCCTCCGCACTATACGGCATTCACAGGCTCATGCCCCGGATTGGCACGGGATTTAACCTATTATTTACCGGCTCGTGAAACCGTGAACAGCCGAGAAGTCCACCTCAGTAACTGCGTTCCTCGACATTTGCACGGGCACCCCTGGCATGAACGCTCAGGAGACCGTGCCGGAATTACGGCCTTGTCCACGCTCAACGCGTGGGCGGCGATGCGGCAGTTGAAGCACAGGGTCCACTGGAGTTGCGATGAACACAAGTGCAGATATTGGTAACGGCGCATCCGGCACGCAGCCGCGTCCACCTGGACAAACACAGGCAAACCCCGGCGATCCGCAGGCGATCCACATGACTATGCCGGAACACACCCCCGAGAGCGCCACAAACATGCGTGGCGACCCGCAGGAACGCGTTGAAGCCTTGTTGAACAGGCTCATGGTGCGTCTTGACGAGAATGACCGCCAATATAACCAGGCGCTCGATGTTCTGTACAACGGCCTCAACACGATTTCCGAGCAGGCCGGCGCCAATGAAAGTTCCATTCCCGCTGGCCCGGCCGCACCATTGGACCGGGTGCGCGATCAGGCATCGTCTCTTGCGGCGCAGGTCCAGGATGCGAGCGCTGCACACAGGGTCCGGCAAACCGCGTCACTGCAAGATATTGAGAAACGGCTCGAGAGATACGCCGGGCGTCATGAGGGTGGTTTATCCACCGGTGCAGGCGCTGGGCCCGATGAGAAATTCGCGGATTTAGCGAAGCAGCTCGATAGCTCTCTGGCCGTCCATGCTCCGGGAAGTGATTTCGATATGCTGGCGCGGCGCATGGACGATCTGGGGCGTCATTTCGACGCCGCTCTCGCGGCGAAAGACGATTCGGGCACCCTGCGGACAATCGAAGCCCTGCTCAAAGAGATCACAACCGCTTTTGCAAACGCCAAGCAGCATTTCTCGCGGATTGAAGCCATCGAAGGTCATGTATTGAGCCTGATGAACTGGGCCAAATCCGCGAATGCCCCAGGCAAGGACGGCGATACCGAGCAACGGCCGGACGCCATGAATGATACGCTGGACTCGCTTGCGGCGCGTATCGAATCATCCCCAGGCAGCAGTGACGGCGTCGACAACGCCTTTCGCGAGGCCGGTGCGAGTGCTCCGCCGCAAGCCGGCGGCGCGCCACACGGGGGTGAGGAATATGCAGAAGTTTTCATAAACAAAGGCCCCGAAAGCCAATCCGGCTATCAGTCCACTCCCGCAGTTCCAGGGCAACCAGGCATAACGCAGACGGGAGCCGGAGATGCCACCGCGCGCGGGCGCCAGAACGACAGCGTTGAACCGTCGTTTGACGCGGACAATGATTGGGTTGCCTCCGCGCGCCGCGCCGCCGCCGCTACCGCCGCGCAAGCCCCCCCGCCCGGTCCGGACCCGTCACGCCGGGCGCGGGCAAATGTTTTGCCGAACGAAACAACACCATACTCTCCACCCAGGAGCAAACGGCCGCGCGCGGCATTCGTCGCGGCAGCGGTTTGTCTGCTGCTGATAAGTGCGGGAATTCTCCTCATGCGTCTGCAGGACAGACCGGACGTAGCCGCAATCGGCACGTTCCAGAAGGGCGCTCCAATGCCGCCTGTGTCCGCGCCCGAAACTCCGGCGGATGCGGGGCAACGCTCCTCACTGCCGGACGCGAAGAAACAGCACTCCGAGCGTCTGCTCACCGGGCAACCCGAAGCCTCCGGCCGCCAACGCGCAGCGCCACTCGCCATCCCGCCCCCCGCGCCGGCGCCAGCCGCGAAACCCCTGGCGCCGGCTCCGGTCCGCAAGGCACAATTTAGCGTCCCGCCGCAACAGTCCGTTTCGACGGCCACTATTCTCGCCTCACTCACGCAAAAGGCGGACCCGGAACAGCTGTCAGGCGTGCAGATGTCCATCACGCCGCCCTCCCTGGTTCCCAACGCGGCATTCACACAGCAGCCAAACCCGCTGCCGCAGCCAAAACGCATGCGCACTCCCGACAAGACAAACCATCAGGCAGGTGTGAAAACCAGCGTCCCGGACAGCGCGCCCGCCAGCGAGAGCACCTTGCCCATGCCGTCACGGCAAGCGGCGATGCCGCCGGCAAGGATTGGCCCGCAATCCCTGCGCATGGCTGCCGCGCGCGGCAACCCGGCGGCGCAGACCGAGGTCGCCTCCCGATTCGCCAAAGGCACGGGCGTGGACAAAAATCTGAAAAAGGCCGCCGAATGGTATGGCCGCGCCGCGGCGCAGAGTTTTGCACCGGCACAATACCGCCTGGGCGCGCTTCACGAGCGCGGGCTGGGTGTGAAGAAAGATATCGCACTGGCCCGGACCTGGTACCGGCGTGCCGCGGAGCAAGGCAATATCCGGGCAATGCATAACCTCGCGGTGCTTTATACCCGCACCGATGCCAAAGGCCAGGACTACACAAGCGCGAAGAACTGGTTCCACGAAGCCGCGCGCCACGGCCTGGCCGACAGCCAGTTTAATCTGGGAATTCTCTATGAAAGCGGGCTGGGGGCCACAAAGAATGCGGCGGAAGCCTATAAATGGTTCACGCTCGCCGCGCGTCAGGGCGACACCGAAGCCGTCAAGCGGCGTGAGCTGGTGCGCGTGAAATTGTCAGCCCGTTCGCTCTCGGCGGTCGAGCGGACACTCAATCTCTGGACACCTGCTAAAGTCAACCAGGCCGCGAACAAGACAGGCCAGCCACGCGGCGGCTGGCAAACCGCCAGGGCGAAAGAGCCTGCGAGTGCGCCGGGCCCGCAACTGATCGCCCAGGCACAATATCTGCTCAATAAGCTCGGCTATGATGCGGGACTGCCCGATGGCAAGCTCGGTCCCAAAACCGTTGCCGCCATCCACAAGTTCGAGGCGCGCAGCGGCGGCGCCAAATCCGGCAGGGTTACGCCCACGCTGTTGCGCAAACTCGAAGCCAAGAGCGGTTAGAACCTCTCCGGCCCGCACTCACGAACATCGTACAATCGTTCCATTGACTTAACCGCGCACCAGGCGTTTAAGAGGCGTCTGCCGGACATGGATCGCCGCGCGAATCATGGCGTGCATTTGCTGATGTAACGCCCGAGCGGATCATGCTCTGAGTCCACAATCATAATCGCCATCCGATGTTTGAAATCTATCTGCCAATCGCTGAAATGTCGATGAATCTCCTTGTCATTCTCGGCATGGGCGGGGCGGTTGGATTTCTGTCCGGCATGTTCGGTGTGGGCGGCGGATTTCTGATGACGCCATTGCTTATTTTCGCCGGCATTCCAACCGCCGTCGCCGTCGCCACCGAGGCCAATCAGATTGTCGCCTCATCCGTATCGGGCGCGCTGGCGCAATGGCGGCGCGGCAATGTCGACTTCAAGATGGGCGCCATATTGCTGGCTGGCGGCATGGCCGGCGCGGTGGTCGGCGTCCAGTTCGTCAAACTTCTACGCCAGACCGGGCAGGTCGATCTCATCATTTCGCTGAGCTATGTCACCTTTCTCGGCATTATCGGATCCCTGATGCTGATCGAAAGCGCACGCGCCATTCTCCGCGCCAGAGCGGGCAAACGCGTCTCCGCGCGCAAGCCCGGCCAGCATAACTGGATTCACGGTCTGCCGTTCAAGATGCGTTTCAAGCGCTCCAAACTGTATATCAGCGCCATACCGCCGCTGGTGATCGGCGCCTTTGTCGGCCTGCTAGCGGCGATCATGGGTGTCGGCGGCGGATTCATCATGGTGCCGGCGATGATCTATCTGTTGCGAGTGCCCACTAGCGTGGTGATCGGAACGTCTCTTTTCCAGATCATTTTCGTGACCTCCACGGTCACAATCCTGCATGCCGCGACCAACCAGACGGTCGATGTTCTGCTGGCGGTCGTGCTGATGGTCGGCGGGGTTATCGGCGCGCAAATGGGCGCCAGAGCCGGTCAGCATCTCAAAGGTGAACAGTTGCGCGCGCTGCTGGCCATCATGGTGCTTGGCGTCTCCCTGCGGTTGCTGTTCGGTCTTGTGGTCGAGCCGGACGAGTTGTTCTCCATTGGCCCGGAGATCGGTGGGCAGCGATGAGCGCACGCGCATATCTGACCGCCCTGAGGCTCATCGCTTTGAGCTGGATCGCGCTCGTAACTCCCGCCGCTGCGTCCGAAGAGCAGATTGAATCCGATATTTCCTCGCGCGATATTGCGATCGAATCGAACTTTACAGGCCGGCAAATCGTTGTCTTCGGCACCATCGAGAATAGCCAACAATCGGAATTCGAGCCCGGACTCTACGATCTGGTTGTCGTCATCCGCGGGCCCAGGGAAACAATCGTGGCGCGTCGCAAATCGCGCATCGCCGGCATCTGGATCAACCGCGATTCGCATACCTTCGCCAGTGTTCCGGGCTTTTATGCGGTGCTTTCGGACCGGCCGCTTCGCGACATCGCCGACGAAGCGTTGCTCAAAGCCTTCGAGTTGGGATTCGAGAACCTTGATCTGAGGCTGCTCGATTCCGCCGAGACCAAGCCCGGAGATGCCGAGCTGGCGGCGTATCGCGCGGCGATCATCCGCATCAAGCAGAGCGAAGGACTGTATTATTACAACCCCAAAGGCGTCACCTTTGTCGGCCGCAATCTGTTCCGCGCGACCATCGATCTGCCATCCAATGTGCCGGTTGGCCTGTATGCATCGGATGTTTATCTACTGCGTGAAAAAGAGGTGCTGAGCCACAACCGCAGCCAGCTGAAAATCGGCAAGCAGGGGTTTGAACGCTTCGTCTTTTCCGCCGCCTTCGACTATCCGGTACTCTACGGCATCATCGCGGTGATTATCGCGATCGCCGCAGGGCTGCTCGCCTCGGCGTTGTCG
>JADFHH010000276.1 GCA_022567275.1 Pseudomonadota bacterium
GAGGCGCGGGCTGAAACAGCTTGTCATGGGTAATTTCGACCGGCGCCGCCTTCTCATTGGCGACGATGACATGAACCCCCTTCCGGGTGAAAGCGAAGAGCTGGCTCGCGAAAGCTTCAGGCAGCCGGATGCAGCCATGCGACGCGGGAGCGTTCTCCGGCACGTCGTTGGAGCCATGCAGCGCTATCCCCGACCAGGTGAGCCGCTGCATGAAGGGCATCGGCGCGTTGGAGTAGATGTTGGAGCGGTGAAACCGGTTCTTTGACAGGATGGAGAACACGCCCGAGGGCGTACTGTAGCCCGGCTTGCCCGATGACACGCGCGATGTCACCAGCTCCTTGTCGCCTTTATAGACGGTGATCTTCTGCTCCGGCAGGGAGATGATGATCTGGACCGGGTCTCTGGAGTCCCCGGCCGGAGACCATATGGCTGGCGGTATGGGTTTTTTCACCTGTTTGCGGGGAGCGTGCCGGTGCGGCGGCGGCAGCGGCCGGGGCCGGTAGCTGGACCGGTAGTCAGGCCGGTATCTGGGCCGGTATCCGGGCTGGTAGTAAGGCCGGTATCTGGGCCGGTATCTGGGCCGGTATCCGGGCTGGTAGTACTGGTAGTGCGGCGCTCGGGAATGATAGGCGAGCTTGAATTCGTGCGATGTCACGCCTGCGGCTTCATTTTGCGCGACGGCGGGGAGGGACACGGATGCGAAAAAGATTGCCAGCGCCAATGCGGACAGCGCGTATGCCAGAGCGCGAACAGAGGCCTCCGGGGAATGAAACATCCGCTTCAGCTTCAGCATGGGCATCGGCAACCTCTATGGTTCATGCAATATTGTCCGGTGAGAAAAATGTAACGATGGACTCCTGAAGATCAAGTAAAAGCGAGGAATTAGGTTAAAATGAAAACACAATTTCGTCTCAACAAATTACACAATTTTGGGATTTTTATGTTCAGCGGGCTTGCCGCCCGCGTTTCTCCCGCTTACCAATGAAGACATGACCGTCAAGCGAGCAGTGCTGAGCGCCAATGAGGCATTTTATGCCGCGTTCCGGGCTGCCGACTTCGAGGCCATGGAGGGGTTGTGGGCGAAGCGCCGCAAAGTGTCCGTCACTCACCCCAACGGGCCGGGCATCGACGCCCGTGACGCGGTGATGGAATCCTGGTTCCGGATTCTCATCGCCGGCGATCCGCCTCAGGTGCACGCATTCAACCCGACCGTGATTGCCACGGCCAGGACCGGTCTCGTCATTTGCCGTGAGGAGCTTGGCGGCGCCAGTCTCGTCGCGACCAATGTCTTCGTGCTCGAAGATGGCCAATGGCGCATGACCAGCCATCAGGCGAGCCGGCTGCCCGCCCCGGTGCAGCAAAGCGATCCCCTCAAGCGGCGCAAACGATAAGCCGCGCTGCATGCGCCCGTTCGGCATGGGGAAAAATACATGGATGTCATCGAAAAATTCGCGCGCGAGGCCAAAGGCCGCGGCGGGCGTATCGTTTTGCCTGAAGGGAGCGATGCGCGGGTCTTGCGCGCCGCCCGGCGGCTGGCGGATGAAAATTGGGCGTATCCCGTTCTGCTCGGCGCCAGGGAAGAGATAGCCGCCGCCGCCGAAACGGCAGGCGTGGGGTTGATGGGGCTTGAAATTCTGTGCCCGAAAACGGATTTACGCGTTGGCCGGTTTGCCAGCCATCTCGAAACCATGCGCGAAAAAATGACTGTCCGGATGGCCGAAAGGCTGCTGCGCCGCCCGCTGTATTTTGCCGGCATGATGGTGGCTCAGGGTCTGGCGGACACCATGGTCGCGGGTGTCTCCACCCCCACCCGGCGGGTTATCGAAGCCTGCATGATGACCGTTGGCATGGCGCCGGGACTCGCCACCGCCTCCAGCTTCTTTCTGATGCAGGTGCCCAATTTCCTCGGTCAGGGAGCCAGGAGCTTCATTTATGCGGATTGCGCCTTCAACGTCGATCCCACGGCGGAACAGCTCGCCGACATCGCCCTGGCGTCGGCCGCAAGCGCCGCCGATCTGCTGCCCGAGCCGCCGCGCGTCGCCATGCTGTCGTTTTCCACCCGGGGCAGCGCGTCTCATCCGCGCGTGGATAAAGTGACCAGGGCGCTGGAGCTGGTGCGCGCGCGCGCGCCCGGGCTGATGATCGACGGTGAGTTTCAGGCCGATACCGCCCTCACGCCCGTAGTCGCCGCGATAAAGCTGGACGGGGAAAGCGCGGTCGCGGGCCGGGCGAATGTGCTGATATTTCCCGACCTCGATGCCGGCAATATCGGCTACAAACTCACCCAGTATATGGCTGGCGCGCGCGCCACCGGTCCGGTGCTTCAGGGGTTCAAAGCGCCCATGAGCGATCTGTCCCGGGGCGCGGGCGCGCAAGACATCATCGCCGCCGCGCTGATAAATTTACGCCGGGTCCGCCGCGGTCAGGCGTGAATGACCCTAGTTCTCGAGCAGCCGCCGGAACCAGGGCTTCTTCTTCTTGTCGGTATGCGTAGCAGGCTCGGGGCTGGCGGGTGACGAGTGTGACTGTTCCTGCGCCCCTTGGGAGGCCGGTTGTTTGGGAGTCCTGGCGGGGACCGGAGCCTCGCTTTGGGCCGTCTTGGCGGGTTTTATGTTGCCGGGGCGGACCGCACCCTGCTTGCCGGGCTTTTTCTTCTTGCCCGGCGGCGTCGCGGCGGTCTTCGGCTTCGACGTCGTGACGCCGATCGCATACAGCCCCCACTTGCCGCCAACCACCTGGTAGGCCAGATTGAATTCAACCCGCTCGGGCTTGGTCAGAAAGTGGCCGGTGATCCGCAACAGCCCGCGCTTGTTGACCCACGCCTTGCGCGTCAGCTTGGGCTGGAACAGCACGATTGCTCCCAAATCCACTTTGCTTAGGCGCATTTTTTTGAAAATCTCCGCCAGCTGCGCGACCGTGTTATTCTTTCTGAAACTCGGCACGGCAAGCTCGCGCAACACCGAGTAATTGCCGGTCAGGCTGGCGTGATTGAAGGCGATGACCGACGTCTTGATCATGATGGCGATCTGACGGTCGCCCGGAACATTGTATCTGGGCGGCGCCGGCGCCTTGGTGTGCTTCGCCGCCGCGGCGGGACCGCACATCAACAAGACGCCGATCAGGCCGGCGATCGAACGCCGCGCGATAAACCTGCTCATTGGTCCCTCCTTACTGCAAAACCGGTGCGCCGCACAAAAACGGGGCGGATGCCGCGATCTCCCGCGCATCCGCCCCTGTCTAGCATTTTATTTGCGGGCGGCCAACCGGGTCTCCCGGTCCGGGCCGCCCGTAATTAACCTGTGTTACCGCGTCCACTGCGCGCCGATGCGGCCGCCGAACGAGGTTTGCGTACTCTGACCGAGGAAGCTTTCTCCCCAGCCAAAGGCGGCGCCGCCCGCAATCGCGACACGGCTGTTGCGGTTGCCGCGGTTACGAAGCACAATAATTCCGGTGACGCCCACAGCGTGCGATTGGCCATCGAAATTGCCGTAGTTCACCCGGATACCGCTCCTCTCGCCGGTGGCGAGCTCGGGATCCTCGAGCGCATTGGCAAGCGCTATGCCGGCCCTGAGTTCGCTGATCGCCTTGAAGGTTTTGCCGCCATCCGACGCCGCATTGCCAGCCCTGTCCGTAGTGAAGAGCTCAAGCGGGCCGGACTGACGCGCCTTGCTCAAAGCCGAGGTAATGCCAGGCATCACATAGCTCTCGTCAACCGTGCCGAACACC
>JADFHH010000277.1 GCA_022567275.1 Pseudomonadota bacterium
GCCCTGGATGCCGGCAAGGCCATCGCCTTCATGTCCGCACAGCAACTGCCGATCTGGCATTTCGATGACGCCGGCCCGGGCTGGAAAGATGCAAACGCGGACAATCTGCCGCCTGTCATCGCCGTTCCGACCACCGCCGGGACCGGCTCCGAGGTCGGCCGCGCCAGCGTCATCTCGAATGAGGATACCAAGGAAAAGAAGATCATTTTTCACCCCGCCATGATGCCTGTGGCGGCGTTGTGCGACCCGGAACTGACCCGGGGGCTGCCCCCGCACCTCACCGCCGCGACGGGATTCGACGCGCTGGTGCACTGCTTCGAGGCGTTCTGCACGCCGGGCTATCAGCCGATGGCGGACGGAATCGCGCTGGAGGGAATGCGGCTCGCGGCGGAATATCTGCCGCGCGCGGTCGCCGATGGCAACGACATGGAAGCCCGCGCCCACATGATGGCGGTGGCGGCGATGGGAGCGACTGCGTTCCAGAAGGGACTAGGCGGTGTCCATGCCTTGTCGCATGCGATCGGCGCGCTGCACGACACCCATCACGGGCTGACCAACGCCGTGTTGATGCCCTATGTCGTCAGGCAGAACAGGAGCGCGATCGAACGCCAGATGGAATTGCTCGCCCGCGTGCTGGGACTCAAGAAGGCCGGTTACGAAGGCGTTTTCGAATGGATACTGGCCTTGCGCGAAAAGCTCCATATCCCGCACCGTGCGACGGCGCTCGGGGCCGATGCGTCCGAGGCCCGGGAGATCGGCGCCCGGGCAATCAAGGACCCGACCGCGCGCGGCAATCCGATCCCGCTCAGCGCGGAAACCTACGCCGCTATCTTTGTTCGCGCCTGCGCCGGAGAGCTTTGATCCGTGCCGGCCCGGGTTTTGATCATCAACGGCAATCCGATGGACGCTACGGCCAGGATCGCCGCTCTGGGCGGGCGTCCCTATGGCGAGGGCTATTCGAGCGCACTGCGTTTTTTCGAGCCTGAACTCGAGTTCACGATACTCGATGCCGCCGACGGCGGCACCCTGCCCGCCGGCGTGGCGCTGAGCGATTTCGATGGCGCTGCCTGGACCGGATCGGCGCTCAGTGCGTATGAAGACAAGCCTGAAGTCGGCCGCCAGATCGCGTTGGCGCGGGCGGTTCACGCGGCGCGCCTTCCCTGCTTCGGCAGTTGCTGGGGCCAGCAGATCATGTGCCAGGCGCTTGGCGGCGAGGTCCGGGCGAATCCGAACGGCATCGAGATCGGCGTCGCACGCGCGATTGTCCGCACCGGCGCGGGAAGATCGCATCCCATGTTCTCCGGCAAGATGGAACGGTTCGACGCGCTGACGATACACCGTGATGAAGTCGTCACCCTGCCGCCAGGCGCCCGCATTCTGGCCTCGAACGCTATGAGCGCAATCCAGGCCATGGATTTGCGCGGAACCGCAGGCGACTTCTGGGGGGTGCAATATCACCCCGAATTCGATCTGCACCTGATGGGCGTGTTGTTCCGCCGCGACCGGCAGGCGCTACTCGAACAGGGGCTCTACAAGGACAGTGACGCGATCGCCGGGACGATCGCGGATTTCACGGCGCTCAATGACAATCCGGCCGACGCCGCCCTCGCCGCAAAGCATCATCTCGGGCCCGGCATTCTCGATCCGGCAATCCGTATGGCGGAACTCGGCAACTGGCTCAAGGTGAAAGTGTTGCCCCGCGCCGCAGTCTAAAGCATGATCCGGCCAGGATCGAAGCAGGAGCGTTAGCGGAACGATGGCTAAGGGGGCATTTCCAACCCAGGCACGGGCCGTGGTGGTGGGCGGTGGCATCGCCGGATGTTCGGTCGCCTACCATTTGGCCGCGCTGGGGTGGAAAGACGTCGTGATTCTCGAGCAGGGCAGCCTTTCCGGGGGCACGACATGGCATGCGGCGGGACTCGTCGGTCAACTGCGCAGCCACGAAAACATGACGCGGCTCATTCAGTATTCGACGGAGCTTTATGCGCGCCTCGAGTCGGAGACCGGACAGGCGACGGGCTGGAAGCAATGCGGCAGCCTTAGCATTGCCCGGACCGAAGACCGGATGACCGCGCTGAAGCGCACCGCCGCCAAGGCCCGCGCTTACGGCATCGAGGCAGAGGTGATTTCGGCGCAGGAAGCAGGAAAACTCTGGCCGGTCATGGAGACCAGAGATCTCGCCGGCGCCGTGTGGCTGCCTGGCGACGGCAAGGCAAACCCGACCGATATTACCCAGGCGCTCGCCAAAGGTGCGCGAAACAATGGCGTGCGGATTTGCGAGAAGACACGCGTGACCGGTGTGACACTGGACAAGGGCGCCGTCTCGTCCGTCAGCACAGACAAAGGGGATATTGCCTGCGAGATCGTGGTGAATGCAGCGGGGCAATGGGCCCGGCAGTTCGGGCGCCTCGCCGGGGTCACGGTCCCGCTCTATTCCTGCGAGCATATGTATATCGTGACCGGGCCCATTGATGGCGTTGAACCGGATCTGCCCTGCCTGCGCGATCCCGACGGCTATATCTATTTCAAGGAGGAGGTCGGCGGGCTGGTGATGGGTGGTTTCGAACCGCAAGCCAAGCCGTGGGAGATGGACACAATCCCCGATGATTTCGAATTCACACTGCTGGAAGACGACTGGGATCAGTTCGAAATTCTGATGGAAAACGCGTTGATCCGCGTGCCGGCGCTCAAGACTGCGGAAGTCAAACAATTCATAAACGGCCCGGAGAGTTTTACGCCGGACGGCTATTTCATTCTGGGTGAAGCACCCGAGGTGAAAAATTACTTTGTCTGCGCCGGGTTCAATTCGATGGGCATCGCCAGCGCGGGCGGCGCCGGGCGCGCCGTGGCGCAATGGATTGTCGAGGGCGCGCCGGCAAACGATTTGTGGCCCGTCGATATCCGCCGTTTCGCGCCATTTCACGGCAATGACCGCTGGTTGCGCGATCGCGTCAAGGAAACGCTGGGCCTGCACTACGTCATGCCCTGGCCCAACAAGGAGGTCGAGGCGGGCCGGCCGCTGCGTTGCTCGCCTGTCTATGAACGCCTCAAGGAGCGCGGCGCCTGTTTCGGTTCAAAAATGGGATGGGAACGGCCTTTGTTCTACGCCAGGTCTGGCGAAAAGGCGCGGATCGACTATTCCTTCGGGCGTCAGAACTGGTTCGACTGGTCCGCGTCGGAACACAAGGCGGCGCGGGAGCAGGTGGCATTGTTCGACCAATCGTCGTTCGGCAAACTGCTTGTACGCGGCCGCGATGCGCAATCCGTTCTGCAAATGCTTTGCGCCAACGACATCGCCGTCGCGCCGGGGAATTGCGTCTACACGGCAATGCTGAATGAACGCGGCTGTTACGAAAGCGACATCACGGTTACCCGGATCGACGAAGAGAGCTTCCTGCTCGTCACTGGCTCGGCGCAGCCCATACGCGACGCTGACTGGATCACGCGGAACATCCCCGCTCAGTCAAGGGTCACCCTCACAGATGTCACATCCGCCTACGCTGTCTACGGTGTCATGGGACCGAAATCACGCGCTCTTCTCTCCGCGCTGACGACCGCCGATCTGGGCAATGACGCATTTCCATTCGCCACCAGCCGGGAAATTCCGCTCGGTCATGCGATCGTGCGCGCTACGCGGATGACCTATGTGGGCGAACTCGGCTGGGAGTTGTATGTGCCGGTGGAAGCCGCCGCCAAAGTCTACGGCGATCTCGTTGCATCGGGCGAGCAACTCG
>JADFHH010000278.1 GCA_022567275.1 Pseudomonadota bacterium
ACAATATTGCCGGCGCCCCGCAAAACGATATTGATTTCAAAAATGTGCAACCCCTCGCGGTGTCTGACGCGGCGGCCGGTCCGGGACCGGAAGAGCTCATGGTGATGGGAGCAGCGGTGCGATCCCGGCAGATGGCGGGAGCGCTTGGAGCGGTCCTCGACCTGGCGCTCGACTATGCCAAACAGCGCATCGCCTTCGAGCGGCCGATCGCGAAATTTCAGGTCATTCAGCACAATCTCGCGCGGCTCGCGGGTGAAGTCGCGGCCGCCGAGGCGGCGTCGGGCTCAGCCGCGGATGCGATCGATCAGGCCGTGCTGTTCGACGATGCGGTTTTTCTGGAAACGGCGGCCGCCAAAATCAGGGTGGGTGAGGCGGCGGGGGCCGGCGCCGCCATCGCGCATCAGGTTTTTGGCGCCATCGGTTTTACCTCCGAGCATATTTTGCATCGCCTGACACGGCGGCTGTGGGTCTGGCGTGACGATTTTGGCGGCGAGAGCCATTGGGCGGTGCAACTTGGCGCCAGGGTGGTGATGAACGGCGCCGATGCGCTTTGGCCCGCCCTGGCGGCCCGGTAGCAAGCGAGCAAGGAGACATGGCTCAAAACATTCATTTCGATCCGGTCCGGCTGCCGCGCGAGGCGCAGGCGCTGCGCGAGGAAGTGCGGGAGTTTCTGGCGGAAGAAATTGCCGCCGGGTCGTTCAATCCGCACGGCAAGGCAGGCAGCAACGGCTTCGACCGCGCCTTTAGCGAAAAAGTGGGTGCGAAAGGATGGATTGGTCTGACCTGGCCGAACAAGTATGGCGGCCAGGAACGCAGCTTTCTTGAACGTTATGTGGTCACGGAAGAGTTCCTCGTGGCAAACGCGCCCACGCGCGGTCATTTCGTCGCCGACCGGCAAAGCGGTCCCATGCTGATGAAATATGCCAATGAAGAAATCTGCATGGATGTGCTGCCGCGCATCTGCCGCGGGGAATGCTGCTTTTGTATCGGCATGAGCGAGCCGGGTTCGGGCTCCGATTTGTTCGCGGCCAAAACCAGGGCCGAAAAGAGCGGCGGCGGCTGGCGCGTTAACGGCACCAAAGTCTGGACGTCCAGCGCGCATCATGCCGATTACATGATCGGCCTGTTTCGAACCTCGCCGCCGAGGCAGGACAACCGGCGTCATGGACTGACCCAGTTCCTTGTCGACATGACGCTTCCCGGCATCACCGTGAATCCCGTGCAACAGATGACCGGGGAACATGATTTCAACGAGGTCGTGTTCGACGACGTCCTCATTCCCGGCACCCATATGCTGGGCGAGGTCGACATGGCCTGGAAACAGGCGACCAGCGAGCTGGCCTATGAGCGTAGCGGACCGGAGCGGTTTCTGGAGACGTTCTACGTTCTCACGGGTCTTGTCCGGCTGCTCGGCGAAACTCCCGATTTGCGCGCTGCGGAGGGCATCGGCAGACTTGTCGCCCAGCTCCACACCCTGCGGCGTATGTCGGTGTCGGTGAACGGCATGCTCCAGGCCGGCAAGGAACCGGTGCTCGAAGGCTCGATCGTCAAGGATATTGGGACGCTCTGGGAGCAGGCGCTGCCGGGAATCGCCCGCGACCTCGCCGCATTCTGCGATCCGCAGACGGCCAACCGGATTTCCTTCCAGCAGCAGCTGGAATACGCCACCATGATCGCCCCCAAGCTGACCATCCAGGGGGGTACGACCGAAATATTGCGCGGCATTATCGCCCGCGGCCTCGGCCTCAGGTAAGGCGCGATGGCGGACATCAGCGCGTTGCTCAACCCCGGTTCCATCGCTGTCATCGGCGCCTCGCCGGATGAGAAAAAACTGCGCGGCATGCTGCTTAAGGTGATGCTGTCGCATCCCTATTCAGGCAAAATATATCCGGTCTCCCGCTCCCATGACGTGGTGATGGGGCTAACAGCCTATCCCTCGATTGGCGGCGTTCCGGCGCCTGTCGATCTGGCGGTCATGGCGATCCCGTCGCGCTATGTCGCGGCCGAACTGGAGCGCTGCGGCGAGGCAGGGGTCAAGGCCGTGCTCATCATAACCTCGGGGTTCGCGGAACAATCCGGGGAGGACGGCAAAGCCATGCAGGCGTCCTTGCGCGAAATCGCGGAGCGCTACGGCATGGCCGTTCTGGGGCCGAACTCGGAAGGGTTCACCAACACCGCGTGTTCGCTCGCCGCGACCTTCTCCCCGGCGATGAACGCGCCGGAAAAGCCGCTGCTGCCGCCATGGCGCCAGCAAGGCCGTATCGCAGTCGTGTCGCAGAGCGGGGCGGTAGGTTTTTCATTTTTCGACCGCGGGCGGGAGAAAGAGTTGCCGTTTAGCTATGTCATCACGACGGGCAATGAGGCCGCTCTGGAGATATTCGATATTGTCGATTATCTGCTGGACGAAGGATCGACGGATGTCTTCATCCTGTTCCTTGAGGACGTAAAGAATGCCGCGACCTTCAGGCGCGTCGCGGAAAGAGCACTGCGCGCCGGCAAGCCGCTGATCGCCGCCAAGCTCGGACAATCGGCGGCAGCCCGGCGCGCAACCGCGTCGCATACCGGCGCGCTGGCCGGAGACTATGCCATCTATACGGCCATGCTGGATCACTATGGCATCGTCCATGGCTCCGATACCGAACAAATGGTCGACATCGCCAACGGATTTCTGACCAACGCGCACCGCCTGCCAAAGGGACGCCGGATCGGCATCTGCACCGGTTCGGGCGGGGCGGGCGCCTGGATGGCCGATGCCTGTATGGCGGAGGGGCTGGAAGTCCCCGAACTCGACGCGCGCGCGCGCGCGGAAATCGACAAATATCTGCCGCCCTATGGCACCTCGCAAAATCCCGTGGACGGAACCGCGCAGGCGATCCGCGAGATCGGTTATGCCGAACTGGCCCGGCTGGTTGCGAAATCAGACAATGTGGACGGCGTCGTGATGGTGACGACGGCGCGCAAGAAGGGCGGCTATGACGCTGAACGGGAGAATATATTTCGCGTCGCCCGGGAAAGCGAAAAACCGATCGTGTGCTGGAGCTACACCTGGCCGCATCGAAAATCACTGGAATTGTTCGCTCAAGCCGGATTTCCGCTGCACACCAATATGGTGAACTGCGCCGCGACCATGGCGGCGCTGGTCAACTACAATGCCTTCCGCGAACGGTTTCTGGAGGTCCGGGTTAGCCAGACCGCGGCCGCGGCGGAGCCGCATCGCAACCGGGCAAGTATCGGCAAGACTCTCGGCAACGCTGGCGGGATGCTCTGCGAATACGATGCAAAGCGCATTCTGGCGGCGTACGGGATCGGGTCGCAAAACAATTTTCTTGTACGAAGCGCGGACGAGGCCGTGGCTGCGGCTGAAAAGCTGGCAGGCAAAGTTGCGCTGAAAATTCAGTGTCCCGATATTCCGCACAAGACCGATATCGGCGGCGTCGCGCTCAATCTTGAGACCGCGGAAGAGATCAGCAGCGCCTATGACGGCGTGCTCGAAAGCGCCCGTTTCCGCTTGCCGGATGTGGCAATCAAAGGCGTGCTGGTTGAACCCATGGCGCCGCCAGGCATCGAAGTCATTATCGGTGTCATCCGCGATCCTACCTTCGGGCTCATGCTGATGGCCGGGTTCGGCGGCATTCATGTCGAGGTTCTGGGCGACGTGGTCTTCGCGCCGGTCCCGCTCGATCAGGCGGGCGCCCATGAAATGCTCGGCAAACTCAAGGGTGCGCGCATTCT
>JADFHH010000279.1 GCA_022567275.1 Pseudomonadota bacterium
ACCGGAAGGCAGCAACCTAGATAGCGAACTGGCCGGGACCGCAACCCCAATGGACAGCTACTTCAGTCTCGCTCATCAGACTTACCAAACTATGAAGGGGCCAGCATTGCGCTGGCCCCTTTTCTATGGGCCAACGCCCCACAGAAGCCCTTTCGCCGCTGTACGGGCCGCTATATGGCCCTCATGGCACTCCGGCCAAAATACCCGGCGGGAGTGTTGCGATGGGGGAGCTAAACATGATGCGAACATTTGCCACCCGATTTGCCACCCAACTCGGTGGGATAGGGGGATATTGAAGGGGACAACAGTTAGGCCGTGAGCAAAAAACCCTTGCAGAACGGGGCATTTTAACACTGTTCGGGATGGCAAGAGACGAGGGGAATTGGTTTTCAAGACCGGTGCCTTCAACCACTCGGCCACCCATCCATGGGCGATCTTAATGCAGCAAAACGGTCAAGACGTTAAGGTTTTTTCCTGCTCACAAGCCAAACGGTTTGCGCACGGCAACAGGAAACAAAAGCTGTCTTTCGGTGCTATTGCCAGGCAGACTTGCCGCGCAGGGGTATCTGGGCCGTACCGGCGGCTGCGCAGGGGCCCGTCAACTTCTAGAGAGGGGGAGAGACAAATCCAAAGGCATGTAGTGTCATCAGCCCGATCCCTGTGAAGAAGATCCCAATGGCGGCCATCTGCAAAGCGGTGGCGATTATCGCGCCTAGTCCAAGCATCGCATTGGCCAGAATGTTCTTTTCCATGGTAAAATCTCCTCGGTACAAGGTTCAGTCCGTTTGATGCTCCTTGGCGATAAGCTGGAAATGGGCATGGTTTATCAGACCCGAAGTGACGCACATCACATTTTTACGGTTTGGAAACCGTGTTCCATAATTTTCCCGTTTCTTTTTAATGTCTAGGTAGAGTCGAACTTCGCTCGCCGGCTTGGTATACTGGTTGCGATGAGCGTCAGGCATTTCGATGGATCGATTTTGAGCAGCTCCGCTCTTTTTGCAGGACTGGAGAGGGGAACGCTTGATAGATTGGCGCGCTATTCACGCCTTGTTTCACTTGAAAAAAACCAACGGCTGTTCGAGAAAGACGACCCGTCTGACGGGTGCTACGCTATATTTGAAGGCATTTTGAAAGTTTCCATTACCTCGTCAGATGGCCAGGAAGTTCTGCTTGCCATGCTGGGTGCTGGCGATGTGATTGGCGAAATGGGGCTGATCGACGCTCAGCCGAGGTCGGCCACCGCAACCGCACTAAAACCCTGCACGCTTGCCTATCTCGCATCTCGGGATTTCAAGCATGTCGCCGATGCCAATCCGGTGATCTACGTGCACATGCTGGAAATACTCGCTGCCCGGCTGCGCACATCCAACGAGACCGCGACGATGCAACTGCTTTTGCCATTGCGCGGACGCCTGGCGCAGGTTTTTTTGCGGCTCGCTGAAGGCTTTGGAGAACCGCTCGAGGGTGGGCGTGTTCTCATCCGGCAAAAATTCACCCAGTTGGAACTGGCCCGAATGACCGGTTCGGCCAGGGAGAATGTGAACCGGCAGATCAAGCAGTGGAAGCGAGAGCATCTGGTTAGCCGGATCAGCAGCTATTACTGCCTTGAGAATACCGGAAAACTGCGGCAGCTCACCGAACTCTGAAGACCTGGTGGCAAACCGTTGAAATTAATTCATTTGGCCCGATAAGACTCGGTCAGCGCCTCTTTCACCGTCTCGAATTTGTTCGCCAGATGGCTTTTGAGGATTTGCGCCAGCGCCGCGCCATCGTGCGCTTCGAGCGCCTTGAGTATCCGCTCATGCTCCTGAACCGCTTGCGCCCAGCGCGTTGCGGACATGTTCGCCAGATAGCGCGCCTGGCGGATGCGTCCTTCAAGGCTGCGATAGAGCGACGACAGGGTTCGGTTGCGCGCCGCGGCGAGGATGAGTTCGTGAATTTTCTGATTTGTCCGGAAATAGGGCGCCAGCTCGCGGGCCTCATAATGGGCCACCATCTTTTCATGCACGCGCCTGATCCGGGCGAGTTCTGAATCCGTGATATTGGCGCAGGCCAATTCGCCCGAGAGCGCCTCCAGCGCCCCCATTACCGGGAAAGCTTGTTCAAGATCGTCAAGCGTGAGGTCGGCGATCGTCGCGCCGCGATTGGGTGTGAGCGTAACCAGGCCTTCGCTGGCGAGAACTTTCAGCGCCTCGCGCAAAGGCGTGCGCGATACGCCGAAGCGTTCGCACAATTGTTTTTCCGGCACCTTGTCGCCCGGCGGCAACGCGCCTTCGATGATCATCTGGCGGATGCGCTCCAGCAGTTCATCATGCAGGGTACGGCGAATGATGGGTTCGGCCGGTGTGCGTGCACGCCCGCGCGTGCGGGTCGCGGTCACGGTTATCTCATGTGACATGGGTCTTCTAACCTTTCTTGGCCTTTGGGCCGGCAAGCGCTTCGTCAAGCAGGTGCACCGCATGACGCGCGCGCCGTCCTGTCCCGTGATGAATTTGATGGCGGCAGGAAAAACCATCGGCCACGAGCAGCGTGTCGTCCGAGGCTTGCCGCACCGCAGGCAACAACGATAACTCCGCCATCGCCATGGACATCTCAAAAGTGTCCGCGCCATAGCCATAGGCCCCCGCCATGCCGCAGCAGCTTGACGATATGGTTTCAATTTTTGCGCCGGGTATCAGTTTCAATGCGCCAATCACATCATCCATCGCGGCGAAGGATTTCTGGTGGCAATGGCCGTGCAGCAAAATGGGGTGCTTTTGCTTCCTGAGCCTGAGTTTCAGCCGCCGCGCCTTTTTCTCATTGACCAGATATTGCTCCAGCAAAACCGCGCTTTGCGCGCATTTTGCAGCCTCCTCACCCGGCAAAAGCGAGGGAAACTCATCCCTCAGCGTGAACAGGCAGCTTGGCTCAAGGCCGATGATCGCCCGGCCCGCGGCCAGATGCGGCGCGACCGCGTCCAGGAAACGCTTCGCTTCGGCGCGGGCCTGCTCGACAAGTCCGGCGGAGAGCCAGGTGCGCCCGCAGCACAGCGGCCGGCCCTGACCCCGCGCGATATGTATGCGGGTTCCCGCCGCGTTCAGCACACGAATCGCCGCGCGCACCGTATCGGGCTCGAAATAGCGATTGAACGTATCCACGAACAACACCGCTTCGCGGCCATCTTCCGGGCCGAACGGCCCTTTCTCGCGAAACGCGTCAAACCGCCAGCGGGGCAGGGGGCGTTTTCGCGTAAAGCCGGTCAGGCGTTCCAACAACGCGGGCGCTCCCGGCAGCGCGTCGCGCAAATTAAACAGCCAGGCCAAGCGCGAGGCTAACGGCGCATAGCGCGGCAGCGTGGCCACCAGCCGGTCGTGCAAGCTCAGCCCATGGCGCTTCACATGGGCGCGCAGCACCTCGATTTTCATTTTCGCCATATCGACGCCGGTCGGGCATTCGCGGCGGCAGGCCTTGCAGGACACGCAGTGTTTCATGGTTTCCCGCATTTCCGGCGATGTGAGAGCGTCTTTACCGAGTTGCCCGGAAATGGCGAGGCGCAGCGTGTTGGCGCGCCCGCGGGTCACGTCTTTTTCATTGCGGGTGACGCGGTAGGAGGGGCACATGACCTCGGCGTCGAATTTTCGGCAGGCGCCGTTGTTGTTACACATCTCTACATCACCCTGAAAACCGTTGCCGGCGCCCGGCCAAGCCGACCAGTCAAGGCTCATGTCCAGCCCCGGCA
>JADFHH010000280.1 GCA_022567275.1 Pseudomonadota bacterium
CCAGACGCGCCCACGCATTCGACGATGGAGCGTAGGCCTCGAAAGCGCCCGTCGTGCCCCAGCGGCCAATGCCGCCTGCGACGTAAATGCGTTCGCCAAGCCGGGTTACGGCAAGCTCGGAACGCGCTGTTGGCATCGCCGCGCCTTCGCTCCAGGAACCGCCAGCTTGTGCCGCACTTGCAAGAGCCGTGAACCACATGAAAATGGCGGCGGCCATAGCGAGTTTGCGCAGGATATAGTCTGTCATAGCTCTGCGTCCTTCGGGATTGCATACCAGATTGATCGCAAATGAGCGTTGACCGCAAGAGACGCCGTATGGCGCCGGGGCGGGCCTGACCCTATGATGCCGGACGCGCGCCAGGTGGCCGCTGCGGTGACCAGCAACTCAAGGGGCTCTGAAACATGCCGGAGTTCGTTCTTGCAATCGATCAGGGAACGACGTCGTCGCGCGCCATCCTGTTCGACCAGGATTATTCGATCCGATCTCTCGCGCAACAAGAGTTCACCCAGCATTTTCCGCGATCGGGCTGGGTTGAGCACGACGCCGAAGAAATCTGGCGCTCGGTCATCTCCACTTGCCGCCAGGCGATGGCCGAGGCTGACGCCACCGCCAAAGATATCGCCGCAATCGGTATCGCCAACCAGCGCGAGACGGTGGTCGTCTGGGATCGGGAAACCGGCGCGCCGATCCACCCGGCCATCGTCTGGCAGGACCGGCGCACTGCGCAAATATGCGCGGACCTGAGGGACGACGGCATGGAGCCGGGGGTAACCGCGAAAACCGGCCTGCTGCTCGATCCCTATTTCTCGGGCACCAAGCTGGCGTGGCTGCTGGACAATGTGGCGGGGGCACGAACCCGCGCCGGGCGGGGCGAACTCGCCTTCGGGACCATCGATAGTTTTTTGATATGGCGGCTGACCGGAGGGCGCGTCCACGCCACCGACGCCACCAACGCTTCTCGCACGCTGCTTTACGACATCCACACGGGCGCCTGGGACGACGAGCTGCTCGAGCTCCTGCGCGTACCCCGGGCACTTCTCCCGCGCGTGCTGGACAGCGCTGCCGAGTTCGGTGACGTCAGCGCCGATTTGTTCGGCGGCGCACTTCCCATTCGCGGCGTGGCCGGCGATCAGCAGGCGGCGATGGCCGGCCAGGCCTGTTTCCAGCCCGGCATGATGAAAGCGACATATGGAACCGGGTGTTTTGCACTATTGAACACCGGCGCGGAGGCGGTGGAGTCGAAAAATCGAATGCTCACCACCATCGCCTGCCAACTCGATGGTACCCCAACCTACGCCCTGGAAGGCGCCATCTTCATCGCCGGCGCGGCGGTGCAATGGCTGCGCGACGGGCTGGGCATCATCGAACATGCGTCTCAAACCGGCGCGATGGCGGCGCGTGCCGACCCGGCGCAAGACGTCTATCTGGTTCCGGCCTTCGTTGGTCTGGGTGCGCCTTACTGGGATGCGGAGGCCCGCGGCGTGCTGAGCGGGCTGACCCGGGCGACCGGACCCAACGAGCTGGCCCGCGCCGCGCTCGAGGCCGTCTGTTACCAGACCCGGGACCTTTTGCAGGCCATGCAGGGCGATTGGCAGGGCGCATCTTCTCAGGATACGGTTCTGCGTGTCGATGGCGGAATGGTCGCCAGCGACTGGACCATGCAGTGCCTTGCCGATTTTCTCGCTGCCCCCGTTGACCGGCCCCAGGTTTTGGAGACGACTGCGCTCGGCGCAGCCTATCTGGCCGGTATGAAGTCCGGCTTTTATCCGGGGCTGGACGAGTTCGCCGCCGCGTGGCGCCTTGAGCGGCGCTTCGAGCCGAACATGAGCGAGAGTGACCGGGAGGCCAAATATGCCGGCTGGAAGGATGCGATCGCACGCACCATGACACCATAGGCGGCAGGTCGCCCGCATACGGCCTCTGGATATCCTCCGGAAATGCCTGGGTGAAACGTGGACTCACCGGCACGATGAAGTGCAGCAGCTCACGAAAACAATCCAGGCCTTGCGCGAGGAACTGGACAGCCTCAACAACGACAAGGACAAGGCCGTGCAGGAGGCCGTGCAGCAAGGCGCCGAAGAGATCCGGCAGTTGCGCCAGACATCCCGGGCCTTGCGGGAGGAACTCGATAGCATCAATTTCTCGTATGAGGGCAAGATCGAAGAACTGCAGCATTCCTGCCGTGACGAATGCCGGCAATTGCAGTCAACCATTTCAGCGTTAAGAGAGAAGCTGGAGACACAAAATGGCAAGTGACGTGCTGGACAAACCGGCCAGATCACAGGCCAGGCGTTTGGCCGAAACACGCGAAAGTCTGCGCAAGGCTGAAATGCTGCTGGAGGTATCGCACAAGATTGCCGTCATCGAAGGGCTGGATAATGTTCTGGTGGCGCTGGTTGAAATTATTTCAGAACAACTGAAGGCAGAACGCAGCACGCTGTTTCTCAATGATCCGGCGAGCGGCGAGCTGTATTCGCGCATTGCACAAGGCACCATGTCGCGAGAAATCCGCTTTATGAACAACGCCGGTATTGCCGGCGCCGTTTTTGCGAGCGGCGCGGGAGAAATTATTGCCGATCCCTATGGCGATGAGCGCTTCAATCCGCAGATCGACGAGAAGACCGGCTTTACCACTAGGTCCATCGTCTGCGCGCCTGTGAAAACGGCAAGCGGGGAAGTCATCGGCGTCACCCAGGCGCTCAACAAGAAAAAGGGCAAGTTCGATCAAGGGGATCTGGATATGCTGGAAGCCATCACGAGTCAGGCTGCCGTGATCCTGCAAAGCAAGCAGTTGGTTGAGCAAATGGAAAAGGCCCGCAAGCAGGAAATCGACTTCCTGAACGTGGTCTCGGATGTGACGTCCGAACTGGAGCTCGGCACGCTGCTGACCAAGGTCATGGAAGAGGCGACCCGCATGCTCAATGCGGATCGCTCGACCCTGTTTCTCAACGACGAAAAGACAGGAGAGCTTTTCTCGCGGATCGCCATGGGCGATACCCTGGGCGAAATCAGATTGCCCAATCATGCCGGCATCGCAGGCGCCGTTTTCACCTCCGGAAAAACG
This sequence comes from Pseudomonadota bacterium, assembly GCA_022567275.1. Classification (GTDB taxonomy): domain Bacteria; phylum Pseudomonadota; class Alphaproteobacteria; order Rhizobiales; family Methyloligellaceae; genus UBA2767. The sequence goes on from JADFHH010000280.1 coordinate 3,066, forward strand.
GTCAACATCCCCTATGCCTATGCGGATCTGCGGTTTAATCCTTCGTTCGACAAAAAGACCGGCTACTTCACCCGCTCGATCCTGTGCGTACCCGTTGTCAACAAGAATGGTAAGACCATTGGCGTCACCCAGGTTTTGAACAAAAAGAGTGGCGCCTTCTCCTACGAAGACGAAACCCGGCTCAAGGCTTTCACGGCCCAGGTTTCCATTTCACTGGAGAACGCCAAGCTGTTTGAAGACGTCCAGAACATGAAAAACTATAACGAGAGCATTCTGGAAAGCATGACGAACGGCGTTATCACGATGAACGAAGACGGCAACATCGTCACCTGCAACGGCGCCGGCTTGCGCATTATGAATGTCGAGCCTGACGGCGTGTTGCACAAGAATGTCGATGCGTTTTTCGCCGGCAGGAACGCCTGGCTCGCCGAGCGCATCAGACGGGTCGAAGAGCGCGGTGTCGCGGACATGCTGATGGATTGCGAACTGCAATTCGCCGATGACACGATCTCCGCGAACATCAACGTGTTGCCGCTCGTCGGCGAGGAGGGGAAGAAAATCGGTTGCATGGTGATGATCGAGGACATTTCGACCGAAAAGCGCATGAAATCCACCATGGCGCGCTATAGCGATCCGGCCATTGCCGATCAGC
>JADFHH010000281.1 GCA_022567275.1 Pseudomonadota bacterium
CGAATGTCGCCTTCTGGCACCTTCCTGCCGAAGTCGGTTTGTCCCATAACCTTCCGGTTGCGAATGAACAACGGACCTGTGGTGATCCCTTTTGTGGCGATTTGGCGATAATGCCAGCCTTGCGTTTGTCCTTGAGCCGATAACTGTCGCCTTGGGTCAGGATGACATGGCTGTGGTGCAGCAGCCGGTCGAAAATTGACCCCTTCAAGACTTGACCCTTTTTACAAAAAAATGAGCCGGCGTCGGGGGAACGCCGGCTCAAAAGTAGGCCCTGGGTCGGGGGGGGATGGGGGGGAAGTGACCCGGGCCTAAGGAAACGCTTATTTTATAGCTATTACTGGTGCATGCGTTGGTTCGCCCCTGTATCGGCGGTCTGTTTCGCGGCCCTCTTCGCGTTGGGAAGCGTCAGGGAAACCCAGACTTGCGGATCGCGATCGGATTGCCGCTTGATAAAAGTGTAGGGTGACTCGTTCCAGGTCATGATTTCGGCGCGTTTGTTGTCGAGCAGATAATCGCCTTTCGATGTGCGCACCGTGAGCACCGCATGTCCCTCATCCTTCTCATCGCGCACAACGGTGATAAGCAGCGCGCTCGCCGGCCATCCGCGGTTGATCAGCAGGCGCTGTTTCAGCAGCACATAGTCTTCGCAGTCGCCCTCGCCATCGGGATAGGTCCAGTGCTCGATACGGCCGTACAGCTCCATGTCCGACACCGGCCGCACCAGGCGGTTCACCAGCGCGTTGACCGTGCGCAAATCGCTCTTTCTGTCGTGGTTGAGTTCCACCTGGGCACGCTTGGGCCCCGAGCTTTTGCACTCCGTTGGAAACTGTTTGCAGAACAACACATGGCCAATGGGTGGAAGTGAGCGCTCGTAAACGCGCATGAAGGGTGAATTGATCTCTTGCCCCTTCGTGCGAGACACCAAATCCGCCTCGGCGGTCGTCCCGGCGATCATTGCCATTGAGAGAATGGCCGTTCCAAGAATATTCCGTTTCATAGTTGTTCCCCCCGTTTATGATTTGCACTATCGCAGAGAGGCTTTGACATTCATGTAATTAGCAAGTACACATTATAAATATATTTCAATTTATTTTCATGCTTATTTGTAGAAAATTTTAATTTATTAGATTTGTCTAAAATTTTAGCGAAAGTGCGCACCTGGTAACGGCTGTGATGCAATCGTGAAAAGACGCAGGATTCAGGGGAAAAATTCGCCAGAGCCGGTGCGAATGAGCGCCAGCAGGGGAACCCGCACGGCCTCAAAGCTCAATAACCGAAAGCTGTAGCCGGGGCGATGAATGGCTTGAGAACAGCGAAAAAAATGTTGGCGTGAGGCCCGCGTCAGTCCAGACGCTTCGACAAACCGCCCTCGACAACATGGAAACGCTTGCGTCTATCCATCACGACCGACGCTGGCGTATTCCGATATGCCAGCACGGCAGGCTCCTCAGGCGTCACAGGGGGCTGCTGGGTGGGGGTCATAGCGGGCCAAATCAGCTCAAATGACGTGAGATGGAGCTCGGTCAATTCAATCGAACCCAGCCAATAGGGCAGATTCAGGGCGCCGGCGCAGCCGAGTATCCGGTTAACCGTTCGTCCGCGATGGACAAGCGGCAACAGGATCATCTCGAAAAGCGCACGCTCCCGGTCGCCATTGCCGCAGGAGAGTTCCATGACGGCGCCGGCGCCGTCCTTGACGACATTGTGGAGCAGGCTCTGAACCGCTTCCCTGTCATCGCCGGCCCAGTAATCGAGCATATTGTAGCCACGCAGCTCGTGACCCAATGCCGAACAGAACCGTGTTCCCGCCAGACGGAAACGGTATGTCGAGCTGTCGTGGCATTCGAGAATGAATACATCGGGCAGGATATCGGCGATCTTCACCGGTTCGATATCGAACCGGTTCGGCGCAAACCCTCCGTTTCTCACCTCATTCCAATAGGCGTAAATTTTCTTGCTCGACTTGTGCTGCATGTCACCTGCCTCTTGCTTGACGACTTTGCTTCCCGGCGCTGCTATTGATGCGTGACCAACTTCGTCCCGTTTTGAGACATTGCGGCCGGCGAAGCAGCGAATTTACAAAGCGATGTGCAGGTCCCGTGCCAAGTGTGCGAAACGCGGCCCGCGGCGACGGACAAGGCGTTGAGAGTGAACAAGGATGCGGGTGAATGACCGGCAGAGTGCCAATATTCAATATTCCGGCGAGTGTCGTTGCGGTGGCGCTGGCGCTGGGCGTCCTGCATGCGGTGCGCGCCGTGCTGCCGCCGGAGCAAAGCCAGGCGATGCTGCTGGCGCTGGCTTTCATCCCGGCCCGCTACGCGGCGTTGATTCCGCAGCTTCCCGGCGGGGAATGGAGCGCGGTTACATCCTTCATCAGCTATATGTTCGTGCATGGCGATGCCACGCATCTCATCATCAACACGGTGTGGATGCTGGCGTTCGGCAGCGCGATCGCCAAACGCGTGGGTAATTTACGCTTTCTGGTGTTCTCGGCCCTGTGCGGCGTTGCCGGGGCGCTGGTCCATCTTGGTCTTCATTTCGGCGAACTGGTCCCGGTCGTGGGGGCGTCCGCGGCCATATCGGGACAGATGGCAGGCGCCTTGCGTTTCATTTTTGGCGCGCCTGGCACAGTCTTGTTTTCATCCCAAAATATTCAATCTGTTCCGCTTGCCAGTATCCGGGATACTCTGAAAGACAAGCGGTTTCTGCTGTTTCTTGGCGTCTGGATGGCGCTAAATCTGCTGTTTGGCCTGGATGTGGTGCAATTCAATGACAGCGGTGGCGGAATCGCCTGGGAGGCGCATATTGGCGGCTTTTTGTGCGGATTTGTGGCCATCGGCGTCTTCGACCGCGCGTCCCGGCGCGATAAGCGCCCGCATTTCGAGTCTTAATTAAAACAAGCAATCCCTATTGCGCCGGGCGCATTGTGGTTCCATGATTACGAAAATGTACTGCGAGTCGGGCCTCGGCGGAGCCAGATGATCCGCAAGGTGCGGGCCTTATAAGGAGGAACAGCATGAAAGTCGCTACAATCCTGGGTGACAAGGGCCGTGAGGTCGTCACCACAAATCCCGATGCCACCCTGCTGGATGTTGTGGAGACACTGCGCGAGCATCGTATTGGCTGCATCGTCGTGACGGATGGCAAAGGCGGCATTGCGGGGATTGTCTCGGAGCGCGACGTGGTCCGCGCCATTGCCGCTTCGGGGGCGGAAATCCTCAATTCTCCGGCATCGGGATGCATGACAAGGAAGGTCGTGACCTGCCGGGTGGAGGACACAATCGACACCATCATGGCAAAAATGACCGAAGGGCGCTTTCGCCACATGCCGGTGGTTGAAGAGGGCAAACTCGCGGGTCTGATCTCTATTGGCGACGTCGTCAAATTGCGGCTGGAGCAAGCCGAGCAGGAAGCGTCCGCCATGCGCGACTATATCGCGACGGGCTAGGGTCCATACACCTAGGCCGCGAGCGACACGACCGCGCGTTCGAGTTCAGTGAGAATCTTTTGCGTCGCCGCTTTCCCGCTTTTTATGGCCCGGCCCGCCATATGGAAATCGAACAGGCCGATTTCTCCCAGCACGGGCAAGATCATGATGTCGGGAGGATCGCCGGCCAGGCGCGAGCGCGCAATCCGGTCCTGAATAATGTTGAAAGCATCCATCATGACGCTTGAAATACCAGGCGCATCGCTTCCGCGACCGAAGAAC
>JADFHH010000282.1 GCA_022567275.1 Pseudomonadota bacterium
TTTTTTTTATAGGTCAGTTTTTCTTCGTGGACGAAGTTCCATACCGACCGGTAATCAACCTTGAGACCGCGTTCATCGGCCAGTTCAGCCACAAGCTCGCGTAGGGTGAAGTCTTTTTCCTTGCACCGCGCGATAAGCCAGGTGCGGTGACCGCCTGCAATTGACTTTGGTTTGTGCCCACCCATCTGGCCCGGCGCAACGCTGCCCGTTTCCCGAAAACGCCGGACCCAGTTGATCGACGTGCTGATCGCAACGCCAAATTGCACAGATGCTTGACGCCGGGACATGCCGTCTTCCACAGCAGCCACCACGCGTTCGCGTAAATCCATTGAATAAGCTCTTCCCATACATGCCGGCCTCCTTCCCCGGTATGTATAGGGAATCACATCTTCGACAATTAGGGAATCCACTTTCGATTCAGGCTAAAATCATCCCGCTCTAAACTCCTGAATCGGCTGCCCCTGCGCGGAGGCGCATTTTTTTTAGCCTACCGCCTGTCGGCTACTTGAGGCCGTTTAAAAAAACTTATCCCCGCTCTGTCTGGCTGCATTATTATGCGCCCATCCTTTCCTCATCTAAGGGGACGCGGACTCGAGACCGTCTTGATTCGTGAGGAAGGGAGCGGTTCCTGCGAAGAAGGCGGGCTAACGGTCCTCTCCTTCCCGGGCGTGCCGTCCCGGACCCGGGGGTACTACGGCCCCCGCGCCTGAGAGCTGCCGGACTTTTGCTTGTCCTACCGCCTATCGGCTACATGAGGACGGGCTTGCCCGCCGCCAAGCGGTTCCTTGAGCACAATCGCGCTCAAGTAGCCCGAAGGGCGGTAGCGCAAACAAAAAGAGTTCGGGTGCAAGACGCCGGGCGGATGTCGTAAAGATACCGCGCGCGGAGCGCTGGAAGGCCGCTCTAAAAAAATGATCGCGGTCGCTCAGTGCTCCGCGCCAGTCCCCCGCCTCGCGGGGGCAGGCCCCTTTGCTCAAGGGGAAAATCAAACTCCGGAGCCTCAGGGCTGCCGGACACTTTGGCTTGCCCTGCCGCTTCGCTGCTTGAGGGTGAGCACTGCTGCGTGGAAGGAGTGTATTCACATCAGCCGGAAATCCGAACGCCCCGCCAGCCACTTCGCCGCCCGGTGCACGCGCGCGCGCTGCCGCCGGGCGGGCCGTTGCATCGGCAAGATGCAGGGCAGCTGCGCCGGGCTCGAGGTTTTTCGCCGCGCGCTGCCGGGCCGGATGCTGGGCCTGGTCGCGGCGCTCGCCGAAAGGTGCGGGCGTTAATGTTTGTGCCCTGGCGTGCCTCATCCACACACGTCTTTCCCGACCTCCACAAACCCCGCCCGCAATGCGCGAATCTGCTGTATAACGAACGCTCGAAAATCGAGCGCTTGAAACACCCGGCCACATCCGTTCAAATGCGCGGCCTTAAAAAAACACGACAAATGCAATTCACCCCGGCATCCCGCGCGACAGTACGAAGTGAATGACCCGTGACCAATAGTACCAGCAAAACACCATTGCTTGACCGGATCTCCGATCCGTCTGATTTGCGCCAACTGGAGGACAGCCAGCTGCCGCAACTGGCCGATGAGTTGCGCGCCGAAACCATTAGCGCGGTGTCGGTGACCGGCGGGCATCTGGGCGCCGGGCTTGGCGTGGTGGAGCTGACGCTGGCTATTCACAAGGTGTTCGACACGCCGCGCGACAGGCTGATCTGGGACGTGGGCCATCAGTGTTACCCGCACAAGATCATCACCGGGCGGCGCGACCGTATTCGCACGCTCAGGCAGGGCGGCGGGTTGTCCGGTTTCACCAGGCGCGCCGAGAGCGAATATGATCCGTTCGGCGCGGCGCATGCCTCGACCTCGATTTCCGCCGGCCTCGGCATGGCCGTGGCGCGCGATCTGTCGGGGAGCGATCACAATATCATCTGCGTCATCGGCGACGGCGCCATGAGCGCCGGCATGGCCTATGAGGCGATGAACAATGCCGGTGCGATGGATTCGCGCCTGATCGTCATCCTCAACGACAACGATATGTCGATCGCCCCGCCGGTCGGCGCCATGAGCGCCTATCTGGCGCGGCGGATTTCGGGCGGCACTTACCGGCAAATCAGGAACTGGGCCAAGCAGCTGGCCAAGAAATTGCCCAAAAAGTGGGAACGCCTGGCGGCGCGCACGGAGGAATATACCCGCTCATTCTGGCTCGGCGGGACGCTGTTCGAGGAGTTGGGCTTTTATTATGTCGGCCCCATCGACGGGCATAATTTCAAGCATCTGCTGCCCGTATTGCGCAACGTGAAGGACGCGCCCGACGGGCCGATCCTCATTCATGTGGTGACGCAGAAGGGCAAGGGCTACCCCCCGGCGGAGAATTCCGGCGACAAGGGCCACGCCACCGCGCGCTTTAACGTGGTGACCGGCGCGCAGGAGAAAGCCAAGCCAGGCGCGCCGTCCTACACCAAGGTATTTGCCGGCGCCCTGGTGAAACTCGCGGAGAAAGACGACAAAATCGTCGCCATTACCGCCGCCATGCCCGCCGGCACGGGGCTGGATATATTCGCCGAGCAATTTCCCGATCGCTGTTTCGACGTCGGCATCGCCGAGCAGCATGCAGTGACCTTCGCCGCCGGCCTCGCCAGCCAGGGTTTCAAGCCGTTCGCCACCATCTATTCAACTTTCCTGCAACGCGCCTACGATCAGGTCGTGCATGACGTGGCGATCCAGAAATTGCCGGTTCGCTTCGCCATCGACCGCGCCGGGCTGGTGGGGGCCGACGGGCCAACCCATGCCGGGGCCTTCGACGTGGCCTATCTCTGTTGCCTGCCGAATTTCGTGGTGATGGCGGCGGCCGATGAAGCGGAGCTGGTGCGCATGGTGGCGACGGCCGCGGCGATTGACGACCGCCCCAGCGCATTGCGCTATCCGCGCGGCGAGGGCGTTGGCGTGGAAATCCCGGAAAACCCTGAGCCGCTTGAGATCGGCAAGGGCCGCGTCTTGCGCGAAGGCTCACATGTCGCACTTCTGTCATTTGGTACGCGTTTGCAGGAATGTCTTGTAGCCGCCGGGCAGCTTGCCGCCCAGGGGCTGCCGCCGACGGTCGCCGATGCCCGCTTCGCCAAACCGCTGGACCACGAGCTGATCCGGCAACTGGCCCGCGAACATGAGGTGCTGATCACCATTGAAGAGGGGTCGGTCGGCGGCTTTGGCAGCCATGTGCTGAAATATCTGTCCGATGAAGGCTTGCTCGAGAGCGGGCTAAAGGTGCGCTCCATGGTGCTGCCCGATATTTTCATCGACCACGACAAGCCAGCCGCCATGTACGCGCTGGCCGGGCTCGATGCGCCAGGCATCGTGAGCACCGTATTCGCCGCGCTTGGCCGTGAGCAACGGGCCGAGACCGGCGAGCGGGCCTGACGCGCGTCCTCGTGTCCCAAGCAGTCACAAGACACCGTCTCGATAACTTGCTCGTGGCGCGCGGGCTTAGCGCGACGCGTTCGCGCGCCCGCGATCTCATCAGGCGGGGCGTGGTGCGCGTCAACGGTATTTTCGATGACAAACCCGCCCGGATGACGCGCGCAGACTCGTCGCTGGAAATTGCCGGTGACGCCAGCCGCTATGTTTCGCGCGGGAGCGAAAAGCTGGTTGCGGCGCTGGACGCATTTGGCTTCGATCCCCAAGGGCGCCACGCATTGGATGTGGGCGCCTCC
>JADFHH010000283.1 GCA_022567275.1 Pseudomonadota bacterium
TGTAGTTGAGGCGGGTTTCTGTGCCAACATTGACGACGATCACCTCGCAGGTGTTGATGGCAACCTTGACGCCGAGCACCGGTTCCCCGGCCTGTTCCGCTTCGATCTTTTTTTCGTCGACGACGCGCAAGATTTCCAAGGCCGCGCGAACGGCACGGATCGCGTGCTTCTCATCGTCGCCGGGCGCGCCCCAGAACGCCATCACGCAATCGCCGATGAACTTGTCGACATAGCCTCCTGCCGCCTCGACTTCGCGAACAATTGCACTGAAATAATCATTGGTGACCTGGGTCAGTTTCTCCGCGCTTACCTTTTCCGACAAGGCCGTAAAACCGGAAAGATCCGCAAACATGATGGTTATGTCCCGCCGCTCCCCGCCAAGCACAGGCGCGGTCTCCGAGACGACGAGACGGTCCACGATTTGCTCTGAAACATAGTGCTTGAAGGCGCGCCGGATTGCGCGGCGTTGCCGGTCCACCATCAGGTAGCGCACCAGATAAGAGGCCAGCACGCCGAGCGTGACGGCCACCGAGATGCTGGCGCCGGGCAGCCACAAATATGCGCCCAGCGACAGGCTTGCCGCGAGGTGGAGCACAAGAACGATTGCCGCCAGCGCCCCCGCGATCACCAGCGGCCGCAGCAGCAGCGCGGCCCAGGTCGCGGCAAAAATCAGCAGCGCGGCCAGGACCAGGCGCAACCACTCACGAATAGTGCGCAACACACGATCCTGGAGAACGGAATTGACGGCCTCGGCGTGCAGATAGACGCCCGGAACCAGGCTTGAGTCACGGTCGCTCGCCCCGACGGAGACCAGAGAACACGCCTCACCGCCCGTCCCATCGCCTGTCCCACGCGAGACCGGGCGGGGCATGAAGCGGTCGGCCGTCGTGAACCTGTCCTCGCCGGTGAGCGTCGTCCCGATCAGCACAACCTTACCAGAGAAGGCGCGGGCAAGAGCGGATGTTTCACCGCGTTCGGCACATTGCAGCACATCCCACAGGGAATAGGCCGGCAGGGCCTCCAGGGCGCGTTTCGGCGCAATGCGAACTCTTTCCGGCATATCCGCCCCGCCGGCCTTTTGCAGCAGCAGATTGGACAGGGTAGGTATCTCCGCGATCTTGCCCGAGGGCGCACGAAGCTGAAAATGCGCGCGGACGGTGCGATGGATATTGTCGGCATCGGCGCCAATCTCATTGGCGCCAAAGCGTTGTCCGGGCGCGCGTTCGCTGAATATCGCCTGGAAACGGGACGCAGGGATCAGGCGCTCCGAGCGCGCAAGGACGATCTTGTCCCTGTGTTTGGCGAGTGCGCGTAAAAAAGGCCGTTCCCAATTTTTCTCGAAATGGGCGTCGGGGTAGGCAAATATGATATCGAAGCCGATTGCTTTGGCGCCAGCCGATGTCAGACCCTCGATCAGGCTGGCCCATTTTGGCGCCAGCATGATCCGCGCGAAGTTGCCGAATTTACTCAAGCTTCTTTCATCGACCGCGACAATTGCGACACGGGCTTGCGCGCCACCATCGGAGCGGGCTGCAAAAACACTGTTTTGCGCCAGCACCAGATCATACTGCATGTTGTCGAGCGCATTGTCCGGACCCAGCCAGGCAAGCATTGCGCCGAGCAGGGCCGCCAGACCAATGGCAACATAGAACTGAATGAACCTGCGCACCGGGAAGGCGTGCCTTTGCGTCGTTTTCTCTTACGGGAAGGAGAGGATCAACGGATTCCGGCCCTTTGTCGAGCCATCCGATGCGGAGACGCTGACGAGTGAGGGTTTTCTGGATTGTTGCGAATCCCTCACCAGGGTCAGAAAATAGCTGGAGCCTTCATCGAGCGGGGCAAGGCCTTCAGGCCAGTAGGTCGCCTTTTTGGCCAGCGGCAGACGGATTTCAGGTTGGCCCTCTCCGGTACGGCGTAGCAGAATTGCGTAGTCATGGGCGCTGTCGAAATCGGCGATGACGAAGAACGGCCGTGAGTCGACTTTCATGACCGCCATTTGCCGCAAGAGGGTGCCGGCAACTTTCAGATCCGGATCGACATAGACAACGACATTCAAACATTGCCGGTTCTCGATCTTCGCCGGCTGCTCACCCGACCAGGAATAGTTGCCGGTGCTCATTTCAAGCTTGCCCGGCCCGCGCAGGGCGACCTTCTGACAGAGGCGATAATGTGAAAAAGTGAGTCTGGCGCCCGGCTCCAGATGAAGCGTGGCTTTATCCGCCAACTGGTCGAAGGCTTCAGTAACAGGCACCAGTAAACCTATCACGTCCAGGACCAGCGCGGCGCTGGCGCCGGCCCGGGCCCCGCCATTGTTTGGCGAGACCGCCAGCACGAGCGCCAGCAGCAGCAGCTTGAAAACTTTACCCCATTTGGTCACAGGCTCCGCTCCTCCTTGTTTCAATGCATCGGCTTGTTTCAATGCATCGGCGCCAGGGCGCTTTCAGCCAGATAGCCCAGCATCCTGCCGTCTTTCGCCACCAGCGTCCAGCCCTGCTGCGTCCTGACCAGGGTCACCTGTGCGCCGGGTTTGAGCCGGCGTGCCCCTCACTCCACCACATATTTCACGGCCTTATAGGCCCATTTCAGCCGCCGGTTGGGCTTGTCGTCTTCTTCCGTCTCCAGCGGGCGGTAGAGCTCGCGCGCCAGCGCGGCGAGCAGTTTGTCCGGGTCTTTCAGCGCTGAAAAATCGAGATGCTGCGAGACGATCGTCTCAAGCCGCGCGGCGTCTTCGACCACCAGCGCGATGAGCGTACCCGGGCCTTTCGTGTCGGCCGTAAAGGCAAAGCCGTAATAGGCATCGGGAATGGTGAGGGGTGCATGGGCGCGGATAAGTCCGCGCTTGCCGTGCATCCTGGCGTAGCTATTGGGAAAAATCTGGCGGAAGGCGCCGTCCGGCCCTTCATCGAACAGGATGAGATAGCCTTCAGAGTCGGACTTCACCCGAAATTTCACCTCCGATCCGAGTTTCGGGTGCGGGCCTGGCAGAATTTCCACGCTGAGGCCGAAGTCATTATTGTGCGCGAAATAGCTCTCCGCTTTTTCCGCCACGGCCAACTTCTGGGGTGCCTTATCTGTCGCGTCATAGGGGAACAGCACTTCGCCGTAATAGGCATCGGACGCCTCAAGCGTCGGGGTGAGGCCCGAACGGCACAGGAACGAATTGGCCAGGCATTCACTTTCCGAGACCTCGCGCACATAGCGCAAAATCTCTGCGACAGTGACCTCGCCATCGCCGTTGCTGTCGGCCTTTTTGTCCGCAAGACCGTCGAGGAAACTTTGCGTGAAGACGCCGCCCGAAGCTGAATCGAGCGCCAGTTGCGCCGACGCAGTCGCCGTCCAGACAACCGGTTCGCTCTCCCCTTGCGGGTCGGCGACGATTTCCAGCAGGCGGGTGGATACTTTGTGCCGCGCGCGCACTGCGTCAGAGAGGGAGAGCTGAATTCCCCGGGTCACAGGCCCCCGGGGGGTGAGCGTGCGAACCCTGTATTTGCCGCGCGCCGGGATGGCGCTGGAGAGCGCGCGCGTGATAGTCCCGGCATGGCAGGCATCGACGAACACCATGAGTTTGCGATCCTTGAGACGGGCGACCCACTGATTGAGATCATCGTCGAGGATCACATTTCGCAGCGGCTCCCGGCCCAGTTCTCCCGCCGTATCGGCCGGCGCGAAAGCCTCGTCGGAC
>JADFHH010000284.1 GCA_022567275.1 Pseudomonadota bacterium
TTCCATGGTGAGCCGCACAGCCGCGGTATTGACCGATTGCGCCAGCGCTTCGCGCATGGTGATGGCGCCGCGATATTTATCGGAATAGTTTTTCGGCCGCCAGCCATTGATGTTGACGGGGCCGGTCGCAACAAGGCTGTTTGGGGTGAGCCCCGCCTCGAGCGCGGCGAGAAAAACGAACGGCTTGAAAGCGGAACCGGGCTGCCGATGCGCCTTGACCGCACGGTTGAACTGGCTTTCAGAATAGGATTTTCCACCCACCAGCGCCTTGACCGCGCCATTGGTGGCGAGCACGAGCGCGGCGGCCTGTCCGGCGTTGCGCGCCGGACCGTGCGCCGTCATCGCCTTGTTGACCAGCGCCTGCGCCTCGCGCTGCAGGACGGGATCGATGGTGAGTTCCACGATCACGTCAAAATTCTGCTCGCCCATCAGCCCGGGCAGAAGTTCCGCCACCCAGTCGGCGGCATATTCATAGCCTGTCAGCCCGTCCGGATTGCGCAGCTTCGCCGGTTGCGAGATGGCCGCCATGGCGTGCGCCGAAGACAGCAGCTTCGCCGACACCATATTCGCCAGCACGATAGAGGCGCGTTCCTGCGCGCGGCGCGGGTTTCTGGTTGGCGCATAGCGCGACGGCGCCTTGAGCAGCCCGGCCAGCAAAGCCGCCTCGGCAAGCGTGACCTGGCGCGCCGACTTGCCGAAATAGCGCCGCGATGCCGCCTCCACGCCATAGGCGCCGGCGCCGAAATAAACCCGGTTGAGATAAATCTCGAGGATTTCATTCTTGCTCAAATGCATTTCCAGCCAGATGGCGAGGACGACCTCCTGAAATTTGCGCGCGATGGTGCGCTCGGGCGAGAGAAACACATTTTTCGCCAGTTGCTGGGTGATGGTGCTGCCGCCTTGCACCACCGCTCCGGCAAGCGCGTTCTTCGCCATGGCGCGCACCAGCCCCACCGGGTCAACGCCAAAATGCGCGCGGAAACGCCGGTCTTCGGTCGCCAGCACCGCATTGATGAGATGCGGGGACATATGGCGCAGGGCAATAAAACCGCGTCCGCGCCCGCGCTCGGCCAGCACCGTGCCGTCGCTGGCGACCAGGGTCACATTGGGGGGATGTTTTTTGATATCGGCCAGGGTCGAGGGCGGCATGGCGAGGGTGACATAGCTCACCAGCCCGGCGAGGATGAGAATGCCCCACACCCCGGCGACGCCGCCCCAGTAAAACATGCCGCCAACGGCTTTCCGGCCCCAGCGGGCCCCGGCGCGCGTCTTGCGGCGGGACTTTTTTGGTGGACCGCCAAACAAGGACTGGAACAAAAGCGCGATACGCGACTTGCGCCCGGAACGCGCGCGCGACGCACGCCTGGTCAACCTTCGCCGCTTCACACTCATGGCTGTCTTTCGGGTACGCGAACACCAGGGTCAGGGACCCCTGACCATTGGACACAGACTAGGGTGAACGTATTTAATGGCGGGTTAAGAGACGGGGGTCTTCTACACGAGAGAACGCGCCATGAAGATTATTCACATCACCGATTTTCATCTCAGCGCGCCGGGCGAAAAACTGTTCGGTCTTGACCCATGCCAGCGTGCGGGCCGTTGCCTGGATGATATCGCGCGCTGGCATGGCGACGCCGCATTCTGCGTCATCACCGGCGATCTGACCCATCAGGGCAGCGCGCAAGCCTATGACTGGCTGGCGGAGCGCCTGAAGGATTTTCCGTTAAAAACCTTCCTGATGGTGGGAAACCATGACGCGCGCGAAGCTTTTTGCGAGGCATTTCCCAACACTCCGCGCGACGAAAACGGTTTTGTGCAATACGCCCATGCAACGCCCGAGGGCGTATTCTTGTTTCTCGACACCCTCAAAGGCCCGGTCTCGGAAGGGGAGTATTGCGTTCAACGGCGCGCATGGCTTGCTGACCAGCTGGCGCGCGCCAAAGGCAAGCGCGTGTGGATATTCATGCACCACCCGCCCTTCGATATCGGCATTCCCTATATGGACCGCATCAAGCTGGAGGAGCCGGAAGCCTTCGCGGAAGTTCTCAGCGCCCACGATAATATCCAGCACATCTTTTTCGCCCATGTGCACCGCGCGGCCTTTGTCAACTGGCGCGGCATCCCCTGCACCTGCCTGCCCGGCACCAGTCACCAAATCCCGCTCAACCGGGAAAGCGTCGGCGCGCCCTACTCGATCGAGCCGCCGATGTATGGCGTGGTGCTGATCGAGGAGGACCAGACGGTGGTGCATTTCGATGCCTGCCTCGACCGGGGTCCTGCGGATATGGGGTGAGGTGTTGGGCAGGACGATGCGGTCATTTTTTGTGTATATGCTCACCAACTGGATGCGCGGAACTCTTTATATCGGAGTCACCAATGACATTGCCCGGCGCATTTACGAGCATAAATCCGGCAAGGGCGGCAGTTTCTCACGCCGATACGGTACATCCCGGCTTGTCTATGTCGAGACCTTCGACTCTATTTCAGCCGCGATACAGCGGGAGAAGACTCTGAAACGCTGGCCGCGCGTTTGGAAAATCAGAACCATCGAGAAAGATAATCCGGAATGGCGGGATCTATACGATGAGATTCTGTGATGGTGTCTCTCTGCACTGCAATTCAGTCACCGCGCCAATCTGCCTCACCATCGTCATGCCCGGATACCCAACTCGTCATGCCCGGATTTATTCCGGGCATCCAATCCACCTGTCGGTTTGTGGCAACCGTGATTGGACCCTCGGAATAAATCCGAGGGTGACGGGGGGGGGACTATGAAACCCTCAAACATCCAGATTCGCCACATCCAGCGCGTGGGTCTGGATGAATTCGCGGCGCGGCTCTACGAGATCGCCCATCAGGGATGAGAATATCTCATTGGCCTCGTCCAGCTCGACGACCTTGACCTGCAGCAGGGTGCGGGAGTCGGTGTTGAGGGTGGTGTCCCAAAGCTGGTCCGGGTTCATTTCGCCGAGGCCCTTGTAGCGCTGCAGCGATGCGCCCTTGCGCCCGGTCTCGAGCACCGCGCCGAGCAGACCCGCAGGGCCATGGACGGCCACTTCAGTGTCCTTGCGCGTGAGCGTTGCCGGCCTGGCGTAGACCTCCTGCAGGTGTGCCGCATAGCGGTCGAGCTTGAGCGCATCGGCCGAGGCGATAAACGGCGCATCGATCAGATGCACTTCCTTCACGCCGCGCAATTCGCGCGTGAAGCGAAGGCCGCCCTCCTCCAGCGCCTCGCCGTGCCAGCCGCGCTCGGTCTCATCGGCCAGAATGTCGAGCCGTTTGGCGATATAGTCAGCCGCGGCCTGGGCCTGTTCGGGGTCTTTCAGAACGCCCGGATTCAGCACCCCGGCAATGGCCGCCTGCTCGATGATGAAGCGCGGATAGCGGGCGTGAAGCCCCTCCAGGATCGCATTGATCTTGCGCGCGGTCTCGACAATATCGCGCAAATCGTTGCCGGCGCGCGCCGCCATCTCGCCGGTCACCAGCACCGCGTCTTCAAGGCCGGTGCGGATCAGATAGTCCTGAAACGCGCGCTCGTCCTTGAGATAGCTCTCCGAAGATCCGCGCTTCACCTTGTAGAGCGGTGGCTGGGCGATATAGAGATACCCGCGCTCCAGCAGCTCCGGCA
>JADFHH010000285.1 GCA_022567275.1 Pseudomonadota bacterium
CTATCGTCGGAATCGGCGCCGGTTCGGCTTACCTCTTTGACGTCCTCGACGGGTCCCAATTCTTCACCACCACCTTTTTGAAGTCCGAACCGTCCGGCACCCACGCCGAGCGCGGCTATTGGTCCTGGTCCTCCGACGGCACGTGGTTGGCGCCCACGAACGCGAAGCTGACCTTCGCCGGCGAGTCCTTCGTCTGCGATCCGGAGGGCAAAGTGCTGGCGCCGGGCAAACTCCGCCTCGCCGGGCGCCTCATGCGTTGCAAACGCACCCCGACGCTCATCTCCCGCAGCTTCTGGGATTATGGCGGCGCGAAAAAGGGCATGATCATTCTCAATCCCTCAAAGCTCGAACAACTGTCCGGGGCGGTCCAGCTCTATGTCTACGCCCATGAATGCGGCCATCAGATATACGGGGGCCGCGAAACCCGGGCCGACTGCTATGCGGTCGAGCGCGGCAAACGCGAAGGCTGGCTCGACAGCGCCGGCATGAACCAGATTTGCACCTTCCTCGAACACCATCCTGGCGACTGGGTCCATCCGCCAGGCACAAAACGCTGCCAGATCATGACCAGATGCTTCGGTAAGGCCAAGCCGCGCCGGGCGAGCCGGTAGGTTTATACGGGCGCGGTTGGGTCTGACCGCTCCGCACATCCTTCGAGACGGCGCTTCGCCTTGCGAAAACCTGCCCCGGCGCCGTAGACTTTGCACATGAAGCGCCAGACAATGCCCGAGGAGATCAATGGAAAATCATCGCGGCTGTGACGCGCCGAAATTCGATGGCGTATCGGCTGGTTTCAGGCGCGCCTTGTGGGCGGTCATCGCCATCAACGCGCTGATGTTCGGCGTCGAGATGACGGCCGGCGCGCTGGCCGGATCACGGGCGCTGCAAGCCGACGCCCTCGACTTCGCCGGCGACACCGCCACCTATGCGATTAGCCTCGCCGTCATCGGTTTGTCATTGCGTACTCGCACCACCGCGGCGCTGTTCAAGGGGCTGAGCCTGGGAGCAATGGGCCTGTGGGTGTTCGGCGCGACCGTCTATCAGCTCCTGTTCCTCGGCGTGCCGCGCGCAGAAATTATGGGCGTCGTCGGCTTGCTGGCGCTGGCCGCCAATGTGGCAAGCGTCCTGCTGCTTATGCGCTACCGCGACGGCGACGCCAATGTGCGCTCGGTGTGGCTGTGCTCGCGCAACGACGCGCTCGGCAACATCGCCGTGATGCTCGCCGCTGCGGGCGTATGGGTAAGCCAGACACCGTGGCCCGATCTGCTGGTCGCATTCATCATGGCCGGGCTGTTTTTGTGGTCCGCCTTCCAGATCGTCCGCCAGGCGCTGCGCGAGCGGCGGGAGGTGGAAAGTGCGGGGGTGGTTGCGGAATAAAAAAATCCCCCTCCCCCAACGCGGGGAGGGGTCAGGGGCGGGGGGTTGAACAGACTCGTGAGCACTTAGCGAACACTGTGTAAAAACTCCGAATGCGCCCAAGAGCGCATACATATTTGTTCCGTCACCCCGCCCTCAATCCCTCCCCGTCAAGGGGAGGGAAGCTAAAATGCATAGGTCGCCTCATGTGCTAATTCGCCTTCCGCAGCGCCCGCGACACAATTTCGTCGGCTATGGGCAGGGCCGAGGTCGCCGCCGGCGAGGGCGCGTTGCACACATGCAGCGAGCGCGCGGTTTCCAGAAACAGAAAATCGTCGATGAGCCGGCCATCGGAAGAAACGGTTTGCGCGCGGATACCCGGTTCCATCGGCTCAAGATCGTCGAGCGCGAGGATGGGGCAATATTTGCGGCAGCGCTCCAGATAGACACGCTTCGACAAGGAGCCGCGCAATTCGTACAGCCCGGCGGCGGCGAAGCGCGCCATCAGCTTGTAGAAGCCGGGAAAGGACATCATGTCGGCCATGTCCCTGGGCACGGGAAAGTTCGCCCCATAAGTCTCGCGTCCGAAGGAGAGCACCGCATTGGGTCCGACGGTCAGCGAGCCATCTATGACCCGTGTCAGATGCACGCCGAGAAAGGGCAGGCTCGGGTTGGGAACAGGGTAGATCAGGCGGTTGACCAGTTCGCCGCGCGCCGCCGAGATTTTGTAATATTCGCCGCGAAAGGGCACCACCCGAAAATCGATATCGAGCCCGGACATTTTTGCGATGCGGTCCGCCTGCAGCCCGGTGCAGGCGATAAGCGTGCGCGCAGTGAAATCGCCTTTGTTTGTCAGAACCGTGATTTCCGCGTCGCCTTCCCTGATCGCCCTGACGGGCGCGCCGAGGCGTATCTCGCCACCGCGCTCAAGAATCAATTCAGCCAGCCGCGCGCAAATCCGTTTGTAATCGACAATGCCGGAGGCGGGAATGAGCAGCGCCGCCACGCCGGTGATTTCTGGTTCGATTTCGCGCAAACGTTCCGCTGAAACAGTCTCATAGTCGAGGCCGTTGGCGATGACGCGTTGCTCAAGTCCCTCGAGGCGCTGCTGTTCCTCTGCATCGGTGGCGACGATGAGTTTGCCGCAGCGCTCATAAGCAATGCCGTATTGCTCGCAAAAGCGCACCGTGCGTTCCGCACCCTGCTTGCACAGCCGCGCTTTGGCGCTGCCTGGCTGATAATAGACCCCGGCATGGATGACGCCCGAATTATGCCCGCTCTGGTGGCGCGCGAGGGCCTGCTCCTTGTCGATGAGGACAAGGCGGGCATTGGGGCGCTCGCGCAACAGCCGGTAAGCGCTGGCGAGACCCAAAATGCCGCCGCCGATGATCGCATAGTCATACATGGCGGTTAGGGATTAGGCGCGTGGGGCGTGCGGGGCAAGAGAAAGCATCCACGTCGCTTTTGCTAACCCGCCTCTTCCACCTTGTTACGCAAGGTTCCCACTCCCGACCATTCGATCTCCAGCTCATCGCCGGGAATGAGGAATCGTTGCGGCTGGCGCGAACCGCCCGAACCTGCCGGCGAACCTGTCGAGATAATGTCGCCGGGCTTGAGATGTATGAAGCTGGAGACGTAACTCACCATGGCCGGGATATCGAAGATCATGCTTGCCACGGTGGTGCTCTGCACCTGTTCGCCGTTCAGCCGGGTCGAGAGTTTCATGGCGGTGGGATCGGCGATCTCGTCCGCCGTCACCATCCACGGGCCGCACGCGCCCGACGCGAAGAAATTCTTGCCCGCGGTTACCGAGTGCTTCTGCCAGTCGCGCACCGAACCGTCATCCATGATGGTGTAGCCGGCGATGTGATCGAACACTTTTTCCTTCGGGATATGCCGGCCTTGCATGCCGATGACGAGGACAAGCTCGCCCTCATAGTCGAACGTGTCGCGCGGGCCTTCGGGGGGATATTCGAGCGGCTCCAGATGGCCCACCAATGCGCCCTCGGTCTTGAGAAACATGGTGATGTTCTCAGGCGGCGGGATGTCACCGTGAACGGGATGCCGCTTGGGATAATTCACGCCGATGCAGATCACCTTCTCCGCGTCATGCAAGGGGGGCAGAAAGCGGACACCGGAAAGCTCGAGCGCCGCCTCGCGGCCCCTGGCCCAGTCCTCGAGTTGCCCCAGCGCACCGCCCTCGAGCACCGTGCGGATACTCGGATATTTGGCCACGAATTCTCCATCGACGGGAATGGCCGT
>JADFHH010000286.1 GCA_022567275.1 Pseudomonadota bacterium
TGTGCACGACGGACGAAGACAATCCCTCCTCCGTTCGCTTGGAGCAGGCGTGGTGGTCGTACGACTCTCGGAAGCTCACGCAGTATTGGCGTGTTCCGCTCGAGCACGTCCGTCCTGACCTGCGCGTGCGCGTCAACGGCCGTCGCGTGTATTGGGCGGGAGAATTGGAAATCCCGGGCGGTGTGTCGTTCGAGAACTTCGAGATAAGGGAAACGGGCGAGGCGCCATATTGGCTAGAGTGGAATTTCACATTCAAGGTGGAGAGTCATGTTGGCCAGGATTTGAAGATGTATGATAGTGGGAAATTCCTGGGCAAACCACAGTCTGCCCAAGATGCCGAGTTTGAGAGTCTGACGAATAACAGTACCCAGCAGAGGAATACATAGCATGTTCAAGATAACTAACACTGATATAGCCAGGGTTGTGCAGAGCAGGAAGGGTTATGTCTACGACTTTGGCGGCAGGAGATTCTTTCTTATGCGAGCCTGTCGGAGCGACGGATGCGAGTTCGACTTTTGCGCTGGCCTGAGCAGCTCGTGCACGGACATCATCAGGCAGAGGATGATTGTTTTGGGGTGGTAGTGTTCGAGTGCCCTTTCGGTCATGCCGCCGAACAGCCCGTCCGGCTCCGCGCCGACGACTCTCTGAAGCGCCTTGATCGCGCGGCGCGGGCCAGAGTTCACGCCATAGTCGAACATGGCGTAATCAAGCCCGCGCGGGAGATAATCGCCCCTGACGGAATCCCAGTATTTGGCTTTATAGATTTTGTCGGCTTCGGCCTTGGTGAGGGCGCGCATTTCCCGCGCCGCGGGCGCGCGCCCGATCCAGTCCGCCAGCACCGGCGCGGAGATGCCGTGGTTGGTGCCAACATTTTTGCCCTCGTACCAGTTGCCCCGATCGAGCCTGTGGTTGGTGTAGCCGCCCTCGCTGAGGCCGACGAGCTTCAGCGCGCGGGCGCAGTTTGCCGCTGTCATGGGGTATCCCCTGTTCAAATGTTTTTCAGGTGTGGTTAGTCAGAACCGCGATCCAGGCGGCGCTCGAAGCCGCCCACGCGCTCCTTGAGATGGCCGAACTTGATCTTCATGGTCTCGCTCTCAACCCGGATGTCGGTTGTGAGTTTGTTGACGACCCCGATAAGCTTCGATATCTGTTCGGTATTCTGGGCGGACAGTTTTTCCGCGCGGGCTGCTGCTTCTCCCGCGTCCGCTACCTGATCCTCAAGCGTGAACCATGCCGCCGAGACAGCCACAAGCATCGTGCCGATGAGCAGCACATCCCGGAACGTCATTTTCGGGTCGAGCTTCATTTCGCGTTCCCCGCCCACCTTGCTTCAGTTGATATAGCTCAGCATATCGGCCGCCAGAGTATCTCTGTCGGCCAATGTCGGTATTGCACTGAAGGTCACAATCTCGAAGATGTCGCAGTCGGTAAAGGCATAAAAGGGGTGTCCTATCCTTAACAAACCAGTCAGAATATCTATATCCGCGGAAGCAATCGACTGTTCATTAGCCCCGTTTAGACGAACATATAACGTACCTCCTTCTTTACGCCACTCAACAACAACCTCAACACCCGTTGAAATATCTATTCCTGGAGACGTAATTACGTTGCCAGGTATTCTATGCCACGCATGAAGGCCGTTTGGAGTCCCGGTTGAAGTTCTCATTGGGCATGAAAGTCTTTGACTAGAATCTCCCCACAGGGAATCATTTAATCTAGGCTGTGAGCTATCTGTATCTATCGCGTTTACTATAGCGGATACTATGATGTAGCCTGTAGACACCGAGATAAAATTGGACATCGCGGCGTTTACCATGAAATCCGTAATGCCGTCGAACCGGCCTGCGTTACGGCTTTGTGCTCCGGAAGTAGCCAGCAAGGGCCTGTCCGCAGTTGCAGTTTGCAAGAAATCATTCGACCCGAATTGATCGAACAGGATTTCCGTATTGCCGCTGGCTTCCTGTGAAAAGGCCCCTCCATATGAACCCAGAAACTGGCGCGACCAGGACCATGCGCCAGAAACTGTTCCGCTTATCCCGTCGAGAGGACCAGAGCCACCCCCGCCAGCGGCAACGGCCGTATCGAACATGGGCATGGGGAAGGTCATGCGGCCTCCAGAGCGGTCAGCCGCGTCTTGATCTTGTCCATTTCAGCCTCGATGTCGTAATCCTCTACCGGGGCGGGTATGGCCTCCAGAACAACCGTTTCGGCCACATCTCCATTCCGGCCGAAGCCGTAAGAAGGACGGCCCTTGGCGCGTTGCCCCGCTGGCACCACCGCACGCACAACCTCTACGATCTCGAAACGGGCCGCGCCTTCGGTGGCCTCGCCCCCAGCGTCATAGCTCAATTCGCCGCCGCCCTTCCAGCCCGCCACGACCGGCTGCACGAGCCGCCCCCTGGGGTTGTCGGGATGCACGAGATACCTTGGAACCGAGGCGAAAACCTTGACGATTTCACGCGGGTTCAGACGAATGAGAGCGATCATTGCAGCGCCTTTACGGTGAGAGAGGAAAAGCCGTTGGCCTTGACGATGAAGAAAAAGAAATCATCGAGGTTGACGGTCGTGACCGCATCGCCATCGACCGTAGAAAACCCCGATGTGGTGAGGGCGCCGGCGGTGGCGTTGTTGGTGTACTGGAGGATGATGGTGCCGTCATTGACGGGCGGGGCAAGGGTGTGTGCGCCGCCGTTGACCGCCTTCTGGACATTCCCGCTGGCCTCATTGGGCGTCAGTGTGCCAGTGGTTTGAGTGCCGTTATCGAACACCGTGGCGGCGAAGCCTGCGGTCAGAACGTCGGCGGTATCGGCCTTGAGAATATCGGCGTCGAAAGCCTGAACATTGGTGCCGATGGCAAGGCCAAGATTGGTTCTCGAAGTCGGCGCACTGGCGACATCCGACAGGTTGTTGGCGGCGAGCAGGTCGCCGCCGCCGCCTACCGAAGCCCAGACGGGATTAGCGCCGGTTCCCTGTGTTTTCAGGAACTGCCCCGCCGTGCCAAATCCTAACCGGGTCGGCGTTCCGGTCGCGCCGTAATACAGAATATCCCCCTGGGTGCCGTGATCGAGTTTAGCGAGCGTCACCGCATTGGCGTCGATCTGCGCAGCCGCGACGGTGTTCAGGCCGGCCAGCGCCCCGCTGTCGCTGATGTCGGCCAGGGTGTGGCCGTGCGCCAGTGCGGCCTTCTCGCCGTCAAGCTCGTTGAGGGCCGCCTGCACGTTCGTGGCGACGATGTTTCCGGCCGGGACGTTGGTTATTTTCAGGGCGGTGTAGTCCCCCGCCTGGGCGGCGACGGCGCCGTTGCGCCCGAACACCGTGACAACCTGGTCGCTATAATCCGCCTTGTGCCAGTTGCCTGCGAATATAGTGGTGGAGGCGTTGTCGGTAATGGCGATGATGCGGTCGTTCAGGGCGAAGGGCACGCCGTTGACGGTCCCGGCCACCGAGACGATATAGCTGTGCCCGGCCTGCGCCGCGCCGCCGCCGGGGAATGTCCCGGCCGACGCATTCCATGTCCCTTGCAGGATAACCGCTGCGTCCAGCTCGTTGACGCGGATTTCGATGGCGTCGAGGTTCACCGCCTGGGTGACGGAGCGAAACGCCAC
>JADFHH010000287.1 GCA_022567275.1 Pseudomonadota bacterium
CTCGCGTCGACCAGAAAGGCCACCATAAGTCCGAATAAAATGACCCCGTGCCAGAAGGACAAGGGGCCAAGAAAACAAAGTGCGATGAAAACCAGGCTGGCGCCCAGCACATACATCATATTGCGCTGGATGAAGGGCTGGTCGCAATTGGTGGAGGCAATCAGCGCGGGCAGGCCCAGCACCAGCAGGACATTGGCGATATTGCTGCCGACCACATTGCCGATGGCGATGCCCGGAGAGCCGGCCAGAGCGGAGCGCAGGGAGACCACGAGCTCAGGTGCGGAGGTGCCGAACGCGACGATGGTCAAGCCGATGACAAGGGTCGGGATTTCCAGTTTCACGGCGAGCGAAACGGCGCCGCGAACCAAAAGGT
This sequence comes from Pseudomonadota bacterium, assembly GCA_022567275.1. Taxonomy (GTDB): domain Bacteria; phylum Pseudomonadota; class Alphaproteobacteria; order Rhizobiales; family Methyloligellaceae; genus UBA2767. Next base: position 374 of record JADFHH010000287.1, read on the forward strand.
CGCCGCCAAATACTAGCAGTACGATACCGGCAGCTAGAGTGGCATAGACCATGCTTGGCTCTGGTTCCTGCTAGCGCGTCCAACACATGGGGGATGTCCTTCCGAAGAAAAGACCGTTACCGGTTTCCCGCCGGGAGCAAGGCTGGGGCGTAATATTCATATATAGGGTGACTTTCCGCGAACGGAAGCCGCGTAGCCGTTTGAAGAATCATGCTCTAGCGGCCACTGCCCGGGCAATCAAGGGCGAAATGGAGCACATCAGTTCTTGAAGCGGTAAATCACCGGCCAGTCCTCCGGCATACGGGTGCCGTCGCATTAGCCCCAATAGCGGTACTCGATCATGCGCCAGCCAATGTCCGACCAGCGATATTTCGCGATGCTGCCGCAGTCGCCAACACCGCGCGCCTTCTCGAACGCGATGAGGGTTTTGGTTTCTGGGTCGAATTGCGCATTTATCAAATCGTCCTTGCCATACCAGCCCGCGGCGTCCGAATAAGCGGCGAAAATACTGCGTTTCAGCTCATCGGGGTAACGCTTGTCGAAAACATAGACCCGGTAAACCACGTTATAAGCGGCGGCGAAGCAGGGCAGCAGATAGAGCATTTTCCTGCCGGAAAGTTTTGCCGTAACGCGCGCGGCCTTCATGTGGCTCAAGTCATAATCGCTGCATTGCTTGCCGGCGCGGTGGAGCTTGTCCACGGGTGCCGGGATTGCCACTGGTTTGGCGGCAAGAGCAGCCGCCGTGGAGGCAAGCAGGAACAGGGGGAACAACCGCGGATTACAGAACATTGTGATCCGCCAGCTTGGCCAAAACCCTGGCCCAGCTGCGCGCGCCTTTGTGGAAGCTGGTCAGGGAGTATTTCTCATTGGGGGAATGGATTTGGTCGTCGTCGAGGGCGAAACCGATCAGCAGCGTTTCCATGCCCAGTTGCGATTGAAACGATTCCACGATCGGAATAGAGCCGCCGCAGCCCATGAATACGGCCGGCTTGCCCCACTCTTCTTCAAGCGCTTGCGCCGCCGCCTCGAAAATCGGCGCCGAGACGTCGAAGCCCACCGCGGGCGAACCGCTCTCGCCGAGATACTCAACCGCGCAATCGGCGGGCAGGCGGCTGTCGACGAATGCTTTGAAGCCGACGGCGATTTTGTCCGGGTTCTGGTTCGGCACCAGGCGGAAGGTGAGTTTTGCCGATGCTTTGGACGGGATCACCGTTTTGGTGCCGGGGCCGGTATAGCCGCCGATAATGCCGTTGAATTCGGCCGTCGGTCTGGACCAAAGCTGTTCCAGCGCGCTGTGACCCGCTTCGCCCGCTGGCGTTTCAAGCCCGACCCGGCGCAAGAAGTCCGGCGCATCGAACTCAAGCGCCTTCCATTGGTCGCGTTGCTCGCTGCCCGGCAGGCGCACATCGTCATAAAAGCCCGGTATTTGTACCGCGCCATGTTCATCATGCAGCGCGCCGAGGATTTGTACGAGCACGCGAATCGGGTTTTGCGCCGGCCCGCCATACATACCCGAATGCAAATCGCGCGACGGGCCGGTAATCACCACTTCGCTCGTACACAGCCCGCGCAGCATGGTGGTAATGGCGGGCGTGGCGGCATCCCATTGTCCGGTGTCGCAAACAAGCGCGAAATCTCTTTTCAATTCTCCCCTGTTGGCCTCCAGAAACGGCGTCAGGCTGGGCGAGCCGCATTCTTCTTCGCCTTCGATCAGCACCGTGACCGATACCGGCAAGCGGCCATGCACATCCCGCCACGCCCGGCAGGCCTCGAGGAAGGTCATGAACTGTCCCTTGTCGTCCGATGCGCCGCGCGCGACGACCGCCTGTCCGTTGGCGCCGTCCTCCCTGATGCACGGCGCGAAAGGCGGTGTTTGCCATTGATCCAGCGGGTCGGGCGGCTGGACGTCGTAATGGCCGTAGAACAGCAGATGCGGGGCGTCCGCGCCGGCGTCCAGCCGGGCGTGCCCGACCACCATGGGCTGACCCGTGGTCGGACGCACGGAGGCGTCAAAGCCGATTGCCTTCAGCGCCGCCGCGCACCACTCAGCGGCGCGCGCGCAATCGCCTTGATATGCGGGGTCGGTGGAAATGCTCGGGATTTCCAGGATTTCCATGAGGCGCGTTAGCGCCGCATTGCGTCCCGCATCGAGGGCATCGAGAACGGCGTTCAATGGATCTGCCATGTTTGCCCCCCTCGAAGCGGCGCCGTTTACTCAGGCAGCGAGGCTGATCTCGATGTCTTCCCCTATGGCCGCGAAAGCACGCTCGAGTTGTGACAACTTGGTCTCATGATTGAGGTTGAGAAGCCGGGTGCCTTGCTGGCGCGGTATTCCCATACGGCGGGTGAGTTCCGCTTTGGTCACGCCCTTTTCCCGCATCGCCTGATAGAGCAGAACCTTGGCGGCCGTGACCACCGGAAGCCGGACGCGGGGTTTGCCTTTTGAAGGCGTGGGAATGTCTTTATCATACGCCATGCGCGCGGCAATAGCTTCCTCGAACGCGCCCACGGCGTAGGACAAGGCATCTTCCCGATCATCGCCAAAGGTGACGAGTTCGGGAAAATCCGGAGATGTTACAAGGATCGTATCATTATCGTCCTTTTGCAGTTTGACCGGGTATTCCATTAATTCAGCTCCAGTTGTTTCTTGATCGTGTGGAACAGGCCGGTTCCAACTTCTTTATTGCTGCCGTGCATCGGCATTTGGGATGTGAGAACACGGCCGTTCACTTCGCGAATAACCGTCAAGTGGCCGCTTCCACCCCTATGAGGATCAAAACGGCAGCCCCGCTTCCGCAACCACTTTTTTAGCTCATTGGCTTCATGAACCATATATGGTGACAGTATAAGAAGTGTCAACACAAGTGTTGACAAAGAGATTAGGAAAAACGAAGATATCTGTAATTACCAGGGCCAGCCCGGGAGCCGGAATCTTACATGTTTCAAAATGATATATACGGTGAGAAGCCAGCCTTGTCCAAGGGATTGACTATCCTTCACAGGCGACATACGCAACCAGAGTTATCCGCAAGTCATCCCCGGATTACGGGCGCGCCAGCACCGGCGCGCCTTGAGGCGAGAGAATGGTGTGCTACAGTTGTTGCGAACGGTAATGAGCGGGGGTTGATGTGTCGCGTAGTGTTGTGAGTTTGGACAAGGAAGATTGCCGGATATTGAGACGGTTGCACGCGGGTCCCGAAGAA
>JADFHH010000007.1 GCA_022567275.1 Pseudomonadota bacterium
GATTTTACGACCGCACCTGAAACGACTACTGAAAAAGGAAAACGACAATGGCAAAAACGCAAGTTAAAAAAGCACCAACCAGCGCGGCTGAGCGTGAGGCGCCGGTTATCAAGCCGAAAAATGTCTCAATCCAATCGGCAGGGTATTTATACAAAACCGTCGTTGTGATGCTACCGGATGGCCTCACGGCGCAGGACATAAACGACAGCCCGGAAATCTGGAGGCTAGTGCAGGTCAACAGCAGCGGCGTGGCACTGGCGGAGCATGACAAACTGGAGTTGCGAAGCCGCGACTGGACCATTTTCGCCGCCGTCAACCACGCGAGCGCCACAGAGGTCGTGCTGTACGATATCAGAAAGGCCAGTAAGCCGCGAAGGGAAGTCGCGCTCTTTTCCGATGCGAATTATGAGGTCAAATGGGCCTCAGGTGGTTATGGGTATTATCGCAAACGCGACGGCCTGAAAATGAGCGTTTCGACCTGGTCTACCCCTGAGGCCGCGAAGGCGGCGCTTCTCCGCGAACAATATCCGGCCCGGGTAGCGTAACATGGACCCGATTATTAGGCCCGACTGGAGCGAGGCTGCCAGCGTCCCGGCAGAGGAGACGGAACCCGCAACGCATCTCATCATCCCTGCTGAGACGTTTGAGCCGGACGATGATGAGGATGCGGTGGCGCCTGCCGAACCGGGTCAAGCGGGGGAGCTCGATGCTTCTATGCTGGGTGACTGGTCGCGATCAGGCGGCCTGGAGATTCGAATGGGCGTCGCCCAGGGCGCGGCGCGGGGTGTGCTGGACGCTCACCGGCAGCGCGGATCAGTCTGCGCTTCAAAGCGGCTTTGACGGGCTTCCTGCGGGCGCTCAGACGGCCGTTTTCACCGAGCTGGCATTGACGACTGGCGGTACGGTGCGCGAGGCGAGTGAGGTCGATTTGCAGCGCTTCGCCAGCACACCCGAAGGCGCGGAACTGGTGCAGGAGTGGCGTGGCCGCGCGGGGCGCAAACTCGGTAGCGTCCGCGCCCGCATGGAACGCATGCTTGACAATATGAGTCCCGGCGAAGAGGAAACGGCGCTGGCGTGGTTTGACGCGTTGCCGTCGCCGCAGGCCAAGGCGGTTTTGCGAGCGTTGGCGAGCAGGTGAGCAACGCGCTATCGCCGAAGCACAACGACTGTCGCGGGAGTGGAAGCCGAAGAAATGAACGGGTCAGCATTGCGCTGGCCTGTTTCATCTAGGTCTTGGCTTCAAATGCATTTGAGCATTTTGGACACCGGATTGTACCTGACTTGTCGGAAGTCACCTGCAATTCTGTGCTGCATTTCGGACACTCGACAACGTTCGGTACGTACTCGTCGGGGTCCTTTGCTCCCTGAAAAGCGTCGGTATGATCTCGGGAAGCCTCTACGTCTGCACTGCCCGTCAACTTTTCTATGTTCCTCTTCGACATTATGCTAATCGTGATCACCTCGCAAAATTTATAACAACGTTCGTTAGCGCCTTTTTTTAGCTTAGCTGCATCGAGGGCGCTGCTATAGGCGGCGGCTACTAAGTTATATGCATACATCCCGCACTTGTTTCCGTCCTTCCTATATTGGTCTTGCCAATCGATCATTGATTGGCGCCAATCGATCACATTATTCGGTGAAACTTGCGCCATATTAATGAGGCCAGCGTGCAGGGATACACACATTTCATCGGCTGTTTCTGTTTCGAGCCATAGCTTTGTAAACACGGCATTTTCAATATACTGAGCCATCTCGCCGATTGATTTAGGATTATTGGCGATGAAATTGGCCGCGCCACGCGCAAGAGTGTTCTCCGAAAATTTCCTGATAGAACCAAAAACCATCGTACTGCTCTCACGAAGATATGCGGGAGCTATAGCTGAATCTTGGTGATGGTCCTGAAGAGAGGGCGGCGTATCCTGGCGATGATGAAGTCGCCGATTTCCAACAAGGAAGGATACGCCATGAAGGAAGATACCATTGTTGCGCTGCGCCAGCCAGGGTCGTTTTGTGATGATCCGCTGACGGATGTCTTGCGGGCTGGTGCGCGGGAGTTGCTGGCCCAGGCGGTTGAGGCGGAAGTTGAAGCGCATATCGCGGCGCATGCGGAGTTGATCGACGCGCAAGGACGCCGGCGGATTGTGCGGCACGGTCATCTTCCCGAACGCGACATACAGACCGGGATTGGCGCGGTTCGGGTCAAGGCGCCACGGGTGCGCGACCGTGCTCAGACAGCACCGGGCGGGCGCATCTGCTTTACCTCATCGATCCTGCCGCCTTATCTCAGGCGCTCAAGATCGGTTGAGGAGCTTTTGCCGTGGCTTTATCTGAAGGGAATATCGACGGGTGATTTTGGCGAAGCCCTTGCAGCACTCCTGGGCCCAGACGCACCGGGTCTTGCGGCCAGCACCATTGCCCGGCTGAAGGCGGTGTGGTGGGACGAATACGAAGCTTGGCAAGCCCGCGATCTATCGGCCCGCGCTTACGTCTATTTCTGGGCCGACGGGATCTATTTCTCGCCGCGCATGGACCATGACAAACAATGCGTTCTGGTGATCATCGCCGCCGATGCGCTTGGCAACAAGGACATTATCGCCTTGTCGGATGGTTACCGCGAGAGCGCGCAAAGCTGGCGGGAGTTGTTGCTCGATCTCAAGCGCCGGGGCCTCGAAACCGGCCCAGAACTGGCCGTCGGCGACGGCGCCCTCGGGTTCTGGAAGGCGCTGCGCGAGGTTTACGGAGAAACCCGCGAACAACGCTGCTGGGTGCACAAGAGCGCAAACGTGCTGAACCAGATGCCAAAAAGCCTGCAAGCCAAGGCCAAGGGCCATCTGCAGGATATTTGGATGGCCGAGACCAGGGCAGACGCCGAAAAAGCCTTCGATTTCTTCATCGATGCCTATGGCGCGAAATACCACAAGGCCGCCGAGCGCCTGATCAAGGACCGTGAGCGCTTGCTGAGCTTCTACGATTTTCCGGCCGAACACTGGAAACACATCCGCACGACAAACCCGATCGAGAGCACATTCGCCACTGTGCGGCTGAGAACCGCAAAAACCAAGGGCTGCCTCAGCCGGAAAACCGCGCTCGCCATGGTCTACAAACTGATCTTGAGCGCCAAACGAAAATGGCGCAAGTTGGATGGTTCAAACCAACTCGCCGAAATCATCGAAGGAGTGCCGTTCAAGGACGGGATAAAACTAACCAAACACGCCGCCTGATCTGTCCATCACCAACTTTCGGGCATAGCTCCCGGTGAGCTGGTGGAGACCGGAACCGCCGAAGAGGTGTTCAATTCACCATCGCACCCCTACACGCAGGGACTTCTCAACTGCATACCGATCCCTGGCAAAACCAAGCGCGGGGCTCATCTCGGGTCGATCGCGGGGATCGTGCCCTCGCTCGTCGGCGAGATGTTGGGGTGCCATTTTGCCAGCCGGTGCTCCTATGCGGGCCCCGATTGCCAGACGGGCAAGATCGAGATGCGCCGGGCCCGGCAGGCCGGACATGAATATCGTTGCGTCCTTCCTCCGGAGGTTTGTGCAAAAAACCGTAAACGCGCGAGTGCCGCATGAGCACGCCCGCAATCGAAATATCGAACGTTACCCGAACCTTTATGATCTCCGCCGGGTTCATGCGGGGCAAGCGGCCGCTTCACGCGGTAAACGGCGTCTCGATGAACATCGAGCGCGGAGAGGTTCTGGGACTTGTCGGCGAGTCGGGATGCGGCAAGACGACACTGGCCAAAATGATGCTGGGCCTGCTTGACCCGACCTCGGGCACGATCCGGGTCGAAGGCCAGCCCGTGAATTCCGGTGACCGGCTGGAAATCGCCCGCCGGCTGCAACCGATCTTCCAGGACCCTTATTCGTCACTCAATCCACGCAAATCCATCGGCGATATCATTACCCTGCCGCTCAGGGTCCAGGGCGGCGCGGCCCCGGATACCTGGCGGCGCCGGGTAGAAGAGATGATGGAGCTGGTCGGTCTGCCCAGGCGCGTTTACAATAATTTCCCCAACCAGCTCTCGGGCGGGCAACGCCAGCGTGTCGCTATTGCGCGCGCGCTTGTCAACCGGCCGAAGATCGTCATCTGCGACGAACCGACAAGTGCGCTCGATGTTTCGGTGCAATCGCAAATCCTCAACCTGTTGCAGGATTTGCGCAGCGAATTCGGACTTACCTATGTGTTGATCAGCCACAATCTCGCGGTCGTGGAGCATATGGCGACGCGCGTGGCGGTGATGTATCTGGGACGTATCGTCGAGATTAATGACACTGAGGCCATTTTCGGTTCTCCCAGGCATCCCTATACGCAAGCCCTGCTCAGTTCGGTACTGACGCCCGATCCATCTCTGGGTGTCCCCGACACGCATCTTGGCGCCGCCTATCCTAATCCCCTGGAACCCCCATCGGGTTGTACGTTTCATCCGCGCTGCCCCGACGTGATGGACGTGTGCTCCAAGCAATTTCCGCCTTGCGTGGCGAACAATGGCGGTCTGGTGGAGTGTCATCTCTACGCGGATAGCAGCAAAGAAAGAAAGAAATGAGCGAGCAGCCAAACAAATCCGGCGCGATCTCCCGCGCGCTAAAATATTTCGACGGCGGCGGGTTCGAGGAAGAACTGGCGCGGCGGGTGGCGATCCGCAGCGAAAGCCAGCGCCGCGAGGGATTGCCGGAGCTGCACCGCTATATTGATGAGGAAATGATCCCCGCCTTTGAGGAGATGGGTTTTGAAACGCGCGTCTATCAAAACCCTTATCCTGACTGCGGGCCGTTCCTGCTGGCGCAGCGTCAGGAGGACGAGAGTTTTCCTACGGTGCTCGGCTACGGACATGGCGATGTGGTTCAGGGGCTGGACGATTTGTGGACCAGGGGCAAAGGCCCCTGGGTCACGGCGCGGGACGGCGACAGGATCTATGGCCGCGGCACCGCCGACAACAAGGGCCAGCACACGCTCAATATGGCAGCAATGCGCGCGGTGCTGCAGGAACGCGGTTCGCTCGGTTTCAATGCAAAAGTCCTCATCGAGATGGGCGAGGAGAATGGCTCCAGGGGCTTGCGCGAAATCATTACCGAACACAGGCGAGCCTTCGCCGCGGATGCTTTCATCGGTTCCGATGGCCCGCGCGTAAAACCCGATCGGCCAACGATATCTCTGGGCAACCGCGGGTCATCCAATTTTGATCTGGTCGTCAAACTGCGCCAGGGCGCTCACCACTCGGGCAACTGGGGCGGGCTGCTCGCGAGCCCGGGCATCATACTCAGTAGCGCGCTGGCCACGATTGTCGATGCCAACGGTGCGATACAGATCAAGGAGTGGCTCCCGCCACAGATTTCCAATTCGGTGCGCATGGCATTGAAGGATATTGAGATCGATCCCGGCACGAACGGCCCGCAAATCGACCCGGGCTGGGGCCAGCCGGGACTGACAGGAGCGGAAAAGGTCCATGCCTGGAACTCATTTGAAATTCTCGCACTCAAGATTGGCACCCCGGACAGGCCGGTGAATGCGATTCCGGGCGAGGCGCGCGCGCACTGCCAGCTGCGGTTCGTCGTCGGCACCGATGAGGATGATATTTTGCCGGCCCTGAAGCGCCACCTCGACGCGCATGGCTTCGACAAGGTTCACATCGAGCTGCCGCCGGCCGCCAACGCGATCCGCTTCGCCGCATCCCAGACCGATATGGACAATCCCTGGGCGAAATGGGTGCGCCAATCCGTTGAGCGCACAACCGGCAAACCGCCGGCGGTGATCCCTGCCATGGGCGGCTCGATCGGCAACGACATTTTCACCCGTTTACTGGGGCTGCCCGCGATCTGGCTGCCGCATTCCTACCCCGCTTGTTCCCAGCATGCGCCCGATGAACATATTCTCGCCTCCAGCTTCCGCAGCGCCATGGAAATCATGACAGCGCTCTACTGGGATCTGGGCGAAGGCGGTACGCCGGGGAGGTCTTGAGATGTCACGAGCCGATGCCCGCGCTCACGCCCTTGCCCGCTATGATAATGATGGTGAGCAGGGATATTTTCACCGGCTTCAGAAGCTGGTCGCGGTCAAGACGGAAAGCCAGAATCCGGAGCGGCTGAGTGAGCATTACAGCTACGCGAACGGCCATATGACCCCGGCGCTGGAGCGTCTGGGCTATGAGTGTCACGTCTATGACAATCCGTTTGAGGAATGCGGTCCGGTCCTGCTGGCGCAGCGTATCGAGGATGAAAGTTTGCCCACCTTGCTGTGCTACGGCCATGGCGACGTCGTTCTTGGCATGGAAGGGGAGTGGGATGAAAACCGTGATCCATGGACGCTCACCTTTGACGGGGAACGCGTTTATGGCCGCGGCACCGCTGACAATAAGGGTCAGCATCTGGCGCATCTCATCGCTCTGGAAGCGGTTATCGAGACGCGGGGCAAGCTTGGATTCAATTCCAAGGTCGTTATCGAGCAGGGTGAGGAAAACGGGTCCAAGGGGTTTAGTGAGATCATCGCTAACAATCGCGCAGAATTTGCGGCCGACGCTTTTTTCGCCTCGGACGGGCCGCGCGCGAATATTGCCGAGCCAAATATTTCGCTCGGCAACCGGGGTTGCCTCAACTTCGATCTCGCCGTTCGTTTTCGCGAGGGCGGGCACCATTCTGGTAACTGGGGCGGGCTGCTGCGCTCCCCGGGCGTAATCCTGACCCATGCGCTCTCCAGCATCGTTTCGCCCTCGGGAGAAATTAAAATTGAAGGCTGGAGGCCAAAGGGAATTCCAGACTCGGTGCGCGAGGCGCTCAAAGGAGCCGAACGTTCAGCCGGTGAAACGGGACCGGTCATAGATGCGCTCTGGGGCGAGCCCGGCCTCACCGGCGCCGAAAAGGTGAGCCTGTGGAACAGTTTCGAGGTGCTGGCGATGCTGATTGGCACACCGGAGCGGCCGGTGAACGCCATACCCCCCTGGGCCCGCGCGAATTGCCAGCTGCGTCATGTCGTGGAGACAGACCAGTCTCAAATCCTCAGAGATTTGCGCGCGCATCTCGACGCGAACGGCTTCTCCGAGGTCGCCATCGAACAGCCGCCGGAAGAAAACCGGGGTTATTTCTCGCCGGGGCGGACCAATCCCGACCACCCGTGGGCGATCTGGCTCAAGGGTGCGGTTGAACGGGTTGGCGAAGGGAAATGCGGTGTTGTTCCCTGCTCCGGCGGCTCCAACGTCACCGGCATCATCCAGTCCGAACTTGGAATGCCATTTTCCTGGCTGCCGATGAGTTATCTGGCCTGTTCGCAACATGCCCCCAATGAGCACATTCTAAAGCCGCTCATGCGCGAGGGGCTGGCGCTGATTACCGGTGTGTATTGGGAAATGGGAAGCAAGCAAGGCGGATACAGACCATGAGCAAGCCCTGTGATTTGTCAGCACTGGAAGCAAGGCGGCTAATCGGCCGCAAGGCGCTTTCGCCCGTCGAGTTGACGAAAAGCTGCATCGAGCGGATCGAACAGGTGAATGGCGCGCTGAACGCGATCACGACGCTGGACGGCGATACGGCGCTGTCGGTGGCTAAAGATGCCGAGCAGGCGGTAATGAATGGCGACGCGCTGGGGCTGCTGCATGGTCTGCCCATCGGCATCAAGGATTTGCAGGCAACCAAGGGCTTGCGCACCACATGGGGATCGCTGCTGTACGAAAACCACGTGCCTGATTATGACGATTCCGTGGTGGCCAATGTGCGCGCCGAGGGCGGCATCATTCTGGCTAAAACCAATACGCCGGAATTCGGCGCCGGCGCCAACACCACAAACAAGGTGTTCGGCGCGACGGGAAACCCGTTCGATCCCGATAAAACCTGCGGCGGGTCGTCCGGCGGCTCGGCCGTCGCTGTCGCCTCGAACATGGTGCCGCTGGCAACCGGCTCCGATCATGGCGGGTCGCTGCGCACGCCCGCGACCTTCTGCGGCGTGGTGGGCTTTCGTCCCTCTCCAGGGCTTGTGCCCCGGACCACGCGGCCCGTTTCGCTGCTGCCCATGCCGGTGCTGGGGCCAATGGCGCGCTCGGTTGAGGACGCGCATCTGCTGCTTCGGGCCCAGCTCGAGCTCGACAAGGACGATCCTTTTTCCAGCGACGATGTGCTGCGTATCCCCGATGCGCTCCGCGGCGTCGATCTGGGGACTCTGAAGGTTGCTTTCTCCGCCGATCTCGGCTGCGCGCCGCTCGACAATGACATACGCAAAGTGTTCGAGAGAAAAAAATCCGCCTTTTCCCGCCTGTTTGCCGAAACCCATGATCGCGATCCCGATTTGTCCGGCGTGCATGAAGCGTTTGAAATCCTGCGCGCGGTCCAGTTCGTCGCCGCCCATAAAGAGCGGCTCGAGAAGCACCGCGACCGGTTGGGTCCCAATGTCATCGACAACACTGAACGGGGCCTCAAATATTCGCTTCCCGATGTCGCCTGGGCCCACAAGACACAGACCGGTCTCTACACCCGCTTTCGCGCCTTCTTCGATGACGCCGATATCCTGATCTGCCCGGCCGCGGCGGTCAGTCCGTTCCCGCATGCGCAGCTTTTTGTCGAGGAGATCAATGGTGAGAAGATGCCGGGCTATATGCGCTGGCTGGCGATCACCTATGCGTTGACGATGGCGCTGCCCGCGATCTGCTGCCTGCCCTGCGGGGTTGACCATCTGGGAATGCCGTTTGGCATACAGGTTGTGGGGCCGATCGGCTCGGACGCATTTGTGCTGGAGGTCGCATATGCGCTGGAGCAGGCGCTGGCAGGCAACCCTGAAACGGCGCGTCCGGCACCCGATCTGAAGGCACTTCAAAAGGCGTCGTCATGACGCGCGGTATTGTCAGCGCTCCGCAGCCGGAAGCCGTAGAAGCCGGGGCCGACGCGCTGCGAAATGGCGGCAACGCCGTAGATGCGGCGATTGCCTGTGCTCTGGTGCAAACCGCCGTCGATCCGCTGATGTGCGGCATCGCCGGTTTCGGCTCAATGCACCTCTATCTGGCACAGCGAAAGAAGCATCTGTTGCTTGATTTCCATGGCCGCGCGCCCGCTCTTGCGCGGGAGGATATGTGGAGCGATGTGATCGTTAGAGAAGCGGAAGACGGTTTCGGCTTCATTCTGGAGGATCACGTCAACGATATCGGCTATGGCGCAATCACGACGCCGATGACGCTGCGCGCCTTCGACGCCGCGCTCAAGCGCTTTGGCACGATGACCCTGGGCGAGCTTATCGAACCGGCGATTGCCTACGCCGAAGATGGTTTTATGGTTCGTCCGCACGTGAACTATTTCTGGCATCTGGCTGAACGCGGCGGCAAAGCGCCCCATTCGATGCGCCTGACCGAAAACCCCGAAGCACGCAGGATATACGTCAAGGACGATGGCTCCCTCCACGCTCTGGGGGAGAGCGTTCGCAATCCGGATATGGCCGAGACGTATAGACGCATCGCCCGCGATGGCGCCGATGCGTTCTACACCGGCTCGATCGCCGGGCAGATCATCGCCGACATGGAGGCCAATGGCGGGCTGCTTACGCGCGAAGACCTGGCAGGTGTGGCGGCTCAGGATGCCGCACCGCTGTGGGGCGCGTACAGGGGTTATCGCGTCGCCACCAACCGGCCGCCCGGCGGCGGCGTCATGATCCTGCAAATGCTGAACATCCTGGAGCAATTCGATCTTGCCGCCATGGGGCACAATTCGCCGGAATACATTTCGGCCGTATCGGAAGCGATGAAAATGGCGACGCTCGACAAGGATGTCCATCTGGGCGATCCGCGCTTCATCGACATTCCGCTCGACAGGCTGATCTCTAAAGAGCATGCGGGCGAGCTTGCCGCACGCATCAAGCGCGGTGAGAAGACCCATGTGCCGCGCTTCAACCCCGGCGGTGAGGAATCGAAAGACACGACCCACGTTTGCACCGCCGACGCCGATGGCAACTGCGTCTCGCTGACCCATTCGCTCGGCATGCCATCGGGGGTCGTCACGCCGGGCCTGGGGTTTATGTATAATGGCTGCATGGCGGTGTTCGACCCGCGGCCCGGCCGCACGGGCTCTATTCAACCTGGCAAGTCGCGCTTTACCGCCATGTGCCCGACGATAGTTTTCAAGGAGGACGATCCTTATCTGGTCATTGGCGCGCCGGGCGCCACATTCATCACCATGGGTGTGTTGCAGGGGATACTCAACGTTATTGATTTTGGCATGAACGCGCAGGAAGCCGTGCAAGCACCCCGCTTCTGCGCCACCTCAGACGTCATCGACATCACCAACCGGATAACCCGCGCCACCCAATCGCAACTGGAGGCGAGGGGCTACACTGTACGCCGCTCACCGCTCAGCTATCACTTCGCCGGCGTTCACGCCCTTCGCCGGTGCGATGATGGATGGGACGGCGGCGCCGATCCGGGGCGCGACGGCATGGCCATGTCGGTCTAGGCCAAGGAGTTGCGGGATATGACGACGCGCGTTCTCATTGCCGGCTTCAAACACGAGACCAACACCTTTTGCAAACTGCCAACGGATCTCGCCTCTTACCGGGCGAGAAGCCTTTACTATGGCGAGGAGATGCGTTCAGCCCTTTCAGGCACGAATACGGAAATCGCCGGATTTCTCGACGCCTGCGAACGCCATGACTGGGAAGCCGTGCTCGCGGTAGCGGCAGACGCAACCCCGGCGGGTAAAGTTACGCGCGCGGCGTTCGAAGAGATTTCCGGTCATATTCTGAAAGTGATCGACGAGGCCGGTGTGCCCGGCGCGATCCTGCTGCAACTCCACGGCGCGATGGTCACCGAGGACCACGAAGATGGTGAAAGTGCGCTGCTTTCGCTCATCCGGGAAAAAGTCGGGCGCGATGTCCCCATCGGCGTCACCCATGATCTCCATGCCAACGTAACGGACCTTACAGGTGAGTTGGCCGACATTCTGGTGAGTTACCGTACCTACCCGCATGTGGACCAGTATGACACCGCGACCCGGTGTGCCGATCTCATCGCCCGCGTGCTGGCTGGAGAAATCGACCCAAAGATCACGATTGCGCGCGGGCCCCAGCTCGATGGCGTCGATCATGGCCGCACGACCGCGCCCGGCCCTATGCTCTCGATCCTTGCAATGGCGGACCGGCTCGCCCAAGAGCATGGCCTGCTGGCGGTTTCGATCAATGCGGGTTTTCCCTGGGCGGACATTTCCTATGCCGGACCGACCGCAATTGTTGTCGCTGAGCGTGACAATAGTGGCGCCGCCATCGCCGCGCAGGCCTTGCGGGAGGAAGTTTGGCGCACACGCGAGGAATTCACCGTCGATCTCATTACCGCGGCCAAAGCGGTGAGCCAGGCGCGCGAGACCGGCAAGCCCGGCGCGCCGTTCGTGATCGCCGATTTCGCGGACAATCCAGGTGGTGGCGGTTATGGGGATTCGACCGGCCTGCTGCGGGCGATGATCGATGCCGAGCTTCGCAATGCGGCGCTTTCTTCCCTGTTTGACCCCGAGTGCGTGGCGGCCTGTCAAGCAGCTGGCCAAGGCGCCGAGCTTGAATTGCACCTCGGCGGCAAACACGAACCCGCTCTGGGTGCGCCGATCGCCGCGCAGGGCACCGTTACAGGCCTGTTTGACGGCCAGTTCAAACTGCAAGGCCCGATGTCCACGGGCGTGGCGGTAAATATAGGACCGGCCGCACTATTCACGATTGGCGGCATCGACATCGTGCTCGCCTCCCGCAGGGCGCAGAATTACGACCGGCAGTTTTTCAAGGCCTTTGGGATCGAGCCGGCCCGAAAATCCGTCCTGGCGGTCAAATCCTCCCAGCATTTCCGCGCCGACTATGCCCCTATTGCATCGGGGATCGCGGTCGTCGATGAGGGCGGAGGGATTACCTCGCACAACTTCAAGTCGCTCGACTACAAACACCTTCGGCGGCCTATCTGGCCGCTGGACGAATTTTAGCGGCGCCAAGCGTGGCAATGACTGATCATGTCGATCAAACCCGCGCCCGTGTCAAAGCGGTGGCGGAGAGGAAGGGATTCGAACCCTCGATACAGTCACCCGTATACTCCCTTAGCAGGGGAGCGCCTTCAACCACTCGGCCACCTCTCCACTTGCGTGTATGCCCGACTTGACTGGCCGGTTCAAGAGTATCGAGGGGTGCCGGAAATTTTCCGAGAAGAGACTTGTCCGGAATGCTCCGATGCCGGAGGCTGCGAACACAGGCCCGTCACAAGGTTGCCAATCATGCCTGTTAACAGCAATATCGGGAATCATCGCCAGACGCGGCACGAGAAAGAGTGATGGGAAACCGGTTCAGGATCATACTCTGCTTGACCGCCAGCGCCATGCTTGCCGGCGGGGCGATGGCCGAATCGCGGAAATATTGTGTCAGCTGTAAAGACCCGGACCAGACTTATGTCTGTCAGGTCGATACGCCTTATGCCAGCCCGGGCGGCAAGGGCCTGCAACTCTATTGCATTATCCGCACTTCGAAAGATGGCGGGCACGCTTCATGCACCATCGCCGGCACAGACGCAGAACAGTGCGCGGGTCCTGTCCGGATTTATACTTTCGAGGCGCCGGTCATTCCCCCGCGAGTGCGTGATGCCGTACAGCGTTTGCGCAAAGCCGGAGACACGGACAGCCCGGAAGAGTCTTTGCTCACTGTCCCGCCGCAAAAAGGCGGCGAGCCGAAAACCCTCATCGGCATGACCGGCCGCGCCGTGACTGCTTCGCGTAAAGGGATAAAGAATACCGGTAAGGCGGTAACCGGAGCCGCCAGCGCGACAACCGGAACAGTGGGCAAGGTTGTACGCGGGGCCGGGAAAGGCGTCACCAAAACCGCCCGTAAAGTTGGTTCGGTAACAAAGAAAACCGGCAGCGCCGCCGCCAGCGCGGCCAAAACCGCCTATGACTGCCTGCGCTCCCTGTTCAAGAATTGCGGCGCCTCGCAATGAGCGCGTTACTTATACCTAGTGGTTCAACCGAGACGGATGAGTCCGGTGCAAAGTGGAGTTCCGTCTCGAAAAGGTGAATCAATACAAAGAAATAGTCTAGTGGTTGGGGCAGACATTGAGGACCGAAATGTCTGAGTCTAACCACTAGGGCGCGAGAAGGAAACAGTCGAGACCGCCACGCTTGAATTCCTTGCATAATTGCTTCGAGGGCTCTTTTTCCGCGAAAGGACCAAGCTGCAGGCGGTAAAAAGTGCCTAACCCGCCAAGCTCCGTGCGAACAATATTCGGCTGATGTCCAGCAAGCAATTTCCGGTGTTTTTTCACAAGACGCTTCCAGGTGGCCTGTGCCTCGGCGTCACTGCGCAAGGCGGCGATCTGGATGCGATAGCCACTGCCGCCAGCCGCCGTGCGCGGTGCCGGCGGCCGTGGAACCGATGAGGTTTGTGGCCGCGGGGTTGCCAGAGTAGCGGCAAAGGAAGAACTGAGCGATGACACCGCCGGGCGCGCCAATGCGACACGCTGAGTTGTTCGTGATGCCCTTGTCTTCGGAGCGCTCGCCGGCGGTTCGTTCGACCCCAAACGGCATACCGTGCGCAGCGTGCTGGTCCTCGACAAGATCGATCTCGAGTTGCTCCGCCAACTGGCGGAAGAGGGCGAACGGCTCGGCAAGTCCGGATTCGCCGCGCCCCTGATCATGACACCGGATTATATCGCCGCCTCGCTGGATACGTTCCCCCTGGAATTGATCGAAATTCACCAATGCCACGTCAACGTCTTCGGCACCGATCATTTCGGTGATCTCAAATTTGAAGATCCCCACGTGCGTTTACAGTGCGAACGTGAGTTCAAGAGCATCCTGATCAGCCTGCGGCAGGGACTGCTGGCGGCAGCCGGACGCGAGGACGTGCTCGAAGCCGTGGAAGTTGACATCGCGGAGAAACTGGTTCGGACCTTGCGCGGCATGCTGTGGCTCAAAG
>JADFHH010000288.1 GCA_022567275.1 Pseudomonadota bacterium
CATCCCCTTCGTATTGCAGGGCCGCGACGTGCTGGGCATTGCCCAGACCGGCACCGGCAAGACCGCCTCTTTCGTGCTGCCGATGCTGACCCGCCTTGAGCGAGGACGCGCCAGGGCGCGCATGCCGCGCTCGCTCATTCTGGAGCCGACGCGCGAACTCGCAGCCCAGGTGGTGGCCGAATTCGAAAGTCTGGGCGCGCTGCACAAACTCACCGTGGCGCTGCTGATTGGCGGGGTTTCGTTCGACGAACAGAATCGAAAACTCGACCGCGGCGCAGATGTGCTGATTGCGACGCCGGGCCGTTTGCTGGATCATTTCCAGCGCGGGAAATTGCTGCTGACGGGGGTCGAGATATTCGTCATCGACGAAGCCGACCGGATGCTGGATATGGGTTTCATCCCCGATATGGAGCGCATCTCCAAACTCATTCCCCCGCGCCGCCAAACGCTGTTTTTCTCCGCCACCATGCCAGCGGAAATCAAGCGGCTGGCGGACAATTTCCTGCGCGATCCCGAACGCATTGAAGCCACACCGCCGAGTACCACGGTCGCTGCCACCGAGCAGGTGCTTTGCTACGCGCCCTCGGACCCGAAAGCGAAACGCGCGGCGCTGCGCAAGATCATGGCCAGCCTGGATGTGAAAAACGCCATTGTGTTCTGCAACCGCAAGCGCGACGTCACCATACTGCATCACTCGCTCGTCAGGCACGGGCTGAACGCGCAGGCGCTGCATGGCGATCTCAATCAGCATCAGCGCATGGCCACGCTGCAAGCCTTCCGCGATGGCGAGATCACCTATCTGGCCGCCAGTGACGTCGCCGCGCGCGGCCTCGACATCCCGAATGTCAGCCACATTTTCAACTATGACGTACCGGTCCACCCGGAAGATTATGTCCACAGGATCGGGCGCACCGGGCGCGCCGGGCGCAAGGGCTTTGCCGTAACCCTGGTCACATCGCGCGAGATACGCGCCATCGACGCCATTCAGAAACTGGTGCGCAAGGAAATCACCTGGCTCGGCGACCCGCCTCCCGCAGGGGCCGGAGAGGGCGAACCCCGCCGCAATGCGAGCCGCAACCGTGGCGGCAAGGGCAAACGCGGCGGATCACGCGCATCGAAACCGATTGAGCGTAAATCGGCGCCGGCGCATCGCGAGAGCGCGAAAACGCAACCGAAAGGCAAATCGAAAAGCCCGCGCGCCAAACCCGCCCGCAAACCCGGCAAGACAGTCGGATTGGGCGATCATGTGCCTGCCTTCCTGAAACGGCCCGCCAAGCCGCAAAACTGAATATAGTTGGCCGCTTTTTACAGCCTATTAACACCGCTGCGGCAAAGTGCCGTGTGTGCTGGCCGGTACACTGGGGAGGATCGTCTCCCCCACCAGGGAAAGCACAACGCGTTTTTGACAACAAGGGCACCCTAAGATTGGCCAATCCACAGACAGCCTCCAGCAAGAACCCTGCTGATAACCTCGAAGCCAATGCGCGGACACTTGCCCATGGCGAGCGTGCGCTCGGCGCAATCAAACAGCTGCAACTTTCGGCGATCCCGCAAAACTATGAACTTCTCTATGCCTTTATCGCCGCAACCGACAAAGAGCTTTGCAATGCGCTGCGCTGCGCCCTGGAGACCCATTCCAGTCTGACCAACGAGATGGCGGCGTCGATATACAAAAAGTATCTAGACAATCAACAAGTCCCGGAACGGGTGGAAAAAGTCAGCTCGAAGGTGAGCCAGGAGATGAGCGACATCATGGAGGTGATTGAGGCCGCCAGCGAACGTACAGGTCATTATGGAGAGTCGCTAAAAGGCGTGAACGCGAAACTGTCCGGCATTGAATCGCCGCAGCAACTCCAGAAGGTCCTTGGCGAGCTGTTTGAAACCACCAACGATATGGCCGAGTATAACGAGGTGCTTGAAAGGCGCCTGGCGAATTCCAAAAAGAAAATCGATGATTTACAGATGAACCTGGAACGCACCAGGCTTGAATCTTTCATCGACGATCTGACCGGCCTGAACAACCGCCGGCGTTTTGACCAGACCCTTGAGCTGGAAATGCTGGAAGCCGCGGAATCAGGTGATCCGCTTTGCCTGCTTATGATCGATATCGATCGTTTCAAGGCGTTCAACGATAACTTTGGGCATCAGACCGGCGACAAGGTTTTACGGCTGGTCGCACAAACAATGAAAACCAATATCAAAGGCCGTGACTGCGCGGCGCGATATGGCGGCGAGGAATTCACGATTCTCCTGCCGCATACGAAGCTTGCCGCCGCTATCATCCTCGCCAACCAGATCCGTGAGGCGGTCAAAACCAAAGAACTGGTGAAAAAATCAACGGGCGAAAGCCTCGGCCACGTCACCTTGTCGATTGGCGTCTCCGCGTACCGCAAGGATGAAACCATCCCGCAATTCATCGAACGCGCCGATGTCTGCCTTTACACGGCGAAGAACGCCGGGCGTGACAATGTCAAAGCGGAAACCGACCTGCCCAGGTTCAGGGCCAGGACAAACGCCGCCTGACATTTTCTAAAAATTCACGACAACTCGACCGGCTTGCCGAAGGCCTCGCGTTGCGCCTCGCTGACCGGCGTAATGGCGACCGATTCGCCACAGCCGCAGGCGTCCGTCTGGTTCGGATTTTGGAAAACAAACCCGGAAGAAAGCTTGTCCACCTGATAATCCATATTGGTCCCGAGCAAGAACAGGATGGCTTTGGGATCGATAAACAGTTTTGCGCCCTTGTCCTCGACCACATCGTCTTGCGGGTCGGCGTTCTCGATAAACTCCAGCGTGTATTCCATCCCGGCGCAGCCGGCATTCTTGACGCCCACGCGCACACCCGCGACAGGCTTCTCTGAACTGGCGATGACCTGTGTGATGCGCTCGGCGGCGGCATCGGTAAGGGTCAATATTTTCGGCATCTTATTCATATCTCTCCAAATGGGATGACCTGCACCTGGCGTCAAGTGGCGGTTGCTATCCGAACATGTTGAGCGCGATTTGCGCTTCCTCCGACATCCGGCTCTGGTCCCAAGGCGGATCGAACACCAGATCGACGCTAACATTTGCAACGCCAGGAACGGACATCGCCGCATTCTGCACCCAGACGGGCATGTCGCCCGCCACCGGGCAGCCGGGCGCGGTGAGCGTCATCTCGATCGCGACGTTGCGATCATCGTCCACATCGATCTTGTAGATGAGACCCAATTCGTAGATATCGACCGGAATTTCCGGGTCGAAGACGCTCTTCATGGCGGCGATCAAATCTTTCGTCAGGCGCTCCAGTTCCGCGGCGTCTAGCGCGCTTTCGGGCGTGTCCTCCACGGACGGCTTGTCTTTGATGAAATCAGAAACTTTCGGTTTTTCGCTCATATCACTCACGCAAAAAAATCTTGCGCCTTTCTCAGGGCGTCCACCAATGCGTCCACCTCTTCAATTGTATTATACATGGCGAACGATGCACGACACGTTGACGTGACACCGAACCGGGCAAGCAGCGGCTCCGCGCAATGGGTGCCTGCACGCAGCGCGATGCCGGACCGGTCGATTATAGTCGAGATGT
>JADFHH010000289.1 GCA_022567275.1 Pseudomonadota bacterium
TAGAAATTGGAGTGTAGGTTAACGTAAGTGACTAATATAAAATACTTTACGGAGAAAATATAATTTGAGAGGAGAGAGAGCTTACAAACAAGGTATACTGCAGGCAGTGTGACAAAAAGGACAACGAAGACTCGGATGAAGCAAAACTTTGATATTTCAAAAATAGTATCTCGAAGCGAGGTTCTGACCTCAGAAGAGCTGATACTGCGGGTTACGAATCTTGGCCTGGGCAGACCAGCAGCGAGACAGTTCATCTCACGCGCTGCCCAAAGAGGACTCATATGGAGGTCCAAACTCGAGCTTTCGAATCGATCCCGACTTTTTGCCCATCACCAATTCGTTGGCAAGAATTCGTTCCTGCAGCAGTCGGGAAAGATCTTAAAGAACAAGAGACCGGGTATTTCGCGGTGCATCCGCATGCTAATGAATGATTCCGTGCTATCCCGGATTAGAGCTCAAAAACTCCTTTCTACTCCGGTCAGCGGGTACAGAAATCGGCAGTTCGCGCAGTTTCTCAGGGATGTTCCAACCATGCAGTCGTACAGAACGCGCGTCGCTGCGCGCCAGGATCAGGATATCGGCGCCCTCGTCGCGGGCGTCGGCCGCCGCGCGCACCCGTGCGATGGCTTCGGCGCGCCCGACCACCTGCTTGCCCCGGGTGTGGCCGCAGCGCTTGGGCGAGACCTGGTCCTCGATCATGATCGCGGCGAAGCCGGCTTGCGCGTAGCCGCGCACCGAGCGCTTGACGTTGACCGCGTTGCCGTAGCCGGTGTCGCCGTCGCCGATCACCGGGATCGACACCGCGGCGCAGATGTTGCGGCCCTGATCGAGCATCTCGCCGTAGGAGATGAGCCCGGTGTCGGGCAGGCCGAGGCGCGCCGCCGAGACCGCGTAGCCGCTCATGAAGGTGAGCGCGAAGCCGGCCGCCTCGATTGCGATATCCGCCAGTTGTTCAGCATTCGGCATTTCAACGACCGAGGTGTCGGCGACCAATACCGTGCGGTCCCGGCACACGGCGATGGAAACGCCAATCAGCGTGTGGCCGGGTTTGGGATCGAACACCAGGCACACATCTTGAAATGCGATCGACCAGTTGCGGGTGACGCCGGTCACCATGGCGTCGGCATGGCCCAGCGCCACCATGCAGGCGCCGAAGATATTGCGGTCGGTATTCACCATCCGCTGACAGTCGCGCGCCAGGAAGCCGTCACGTTGCAGCCGTGAATGGAGAAAATCCGCATATTCGGCAGCGCGGCCGGGCGTGCGCGCGGATTGAATATCAAAGTCATCGCTATATTCGATGCCGGCGGATTCGAAGGATTTCATGATCTTTTCCTCGCGCCCGATCAGCACGGGCTGGCCCAGCCCGGCACTGAGGAAGGCATTGGCCGCACGGATGACCTGCTCTTCTTCTCCTTCGGCGAACACCACGCGCTTGGGGTCCCGCCGTACCTTGTCGAACACCGTATGCAGCGTGCTCGCGAGCGGATCGAGGCGGGCGTTCAGCCGCCCCTCATAAGCGCCCATGTCGGCGATGGGCTTGCGCGCCACGCCTGAATCCATCGCCGCCTTGGCGACCGCCAGCGGGATATGAGCGATAAGCCGGGGATCGAAGGGGACTGGAATAATATAATCCGGGCCATAGCGCGGCCGGTGGCCCTGATAGGCGGCGGCCACCTGGTCCGGCACATCCGAGCGGGCAAGCGCGGCCAGCGCATCCGCCGCGGCGATTTTCATGGCGTCATTGATGGTGCTGGCCTGGACATCCAGCGCGCCGCGAAAGATGTAGGGGAACCCTAGAACATTATTGATCTGGTTGGGATAGTCGGACCGCCCCGTGGCGATAATCGCGTCATCGCGCACTTGCGCCACATCTTCTGGCGTGATTTCCGGGTCCGGGTTGGCCATGGCGAAAATGATCGGCCGCTCGGCCATCGTTTTCACCATGGCTTGAGTTACCGCGCCCTTCACCGACAGGCCGACAAAGACATCCGCGCCCTTGAGCGCGTCGCCTAAAGTGCGCGCTTTGGTGTCTGCGGCATAGGCCGACTTCCACTGGTTTATGCCGTCCTTGCGGCCTTTGTAGATCACGCCCTTGGAGTCGCACAGGATAATGTTTTTGTGCTTCAGGCCCAGCGAGACCAGCAATTCAAGCGAGGCAATGGCGGCCGCGCCCGCGCCGTTGCACACGAGTTTGGTCGTGGCGGCATCGCGGTCGGTCAGGTGCAGGGCATTGATGAAACCCGCCGCGATGATGATCGCCGTCCCGTGCTGGTCATCGTGAAACACCGGGATATCGAGCAACTCCCGCAACCGTTCCTCGATCAGGAAACATTCAGGCGCGCGGATGTCTTCCAGATTGATGCCGCCGAATGAAGGCCCCAGATAACGCACGCAATTGACGAACGCATCCACGTCTTCGGTGTCGACCAGAATGTCGATGGCGTCGACATCGGCGAAGCGCTTGAACAGCACCGCCTTGCCTTCCATCACCGGCTTTGACGCCAAAGGGCCGAGATTGCCCATCCCCAGGATGGCGGTGCCGTTGGAGACGACCGCGACCAGATTGCCCTTGTTGGTGTAGTCGTAGGCAAGTTTGGGATCGTCGGCGATGGCCTGGACGGGAACCGCGACGCCTGGCGAATAGGCGAGGCTCAAATCATGCTGCGTCGCCATCGGCTTGGTAGCGGCGACCTCAAGCTTGCCGGGTTTGCCTCTTGAGTGAAACAGCAGCGCTTCCTGCGCGGTGAATGTGGGTCTTCTGATTTTGTCAGACATTACGCTAGCTATCTGTTGATGATTTCAAGACCATAGAGTGCACAATTGCCGGGCACAACTCACGATCTTATAAATGTAACCACTTCACGGCCCCCATCCCGGCGCGCTATGTCTAGAGACAGGAAGGGTTTGAACAATGGCGAAGCGCGAGACGCAAGCGAGGGGTACGGACACCGCGCCAAAAACACCGGCGGAGGAGCCTCCGCGGCTTCGCGCACTGGACTCGCCAACCCCCATGATGGAGCAATATCTGGAAATCAAGGCGGCCAACCCGGATTGCCTTTTGTTCTACCGGATGGGCGATTTTTACGAGCTTTTTTTCGATGACGCGGAACGGGCTTCGCGCACCCTCGGAATTGCTCTCACCAAACGCGGCAAGCATTTGGGCCAGGACATCCCCATGTGCGGCGTGCCGGTCCGCGCGGCGGATCATTATTTGCAAAAGCTCATCAAGGCGGACTACAGGGTCGCCGTTTGCGAGCAGATGGAGGACCCGCTTGAGGCCAAAAAGCGCGGCTACAAGGCGGTGGTGCGGCGCGAGGTGGTGCGTCTTGTCACGCCGGGCACGATCACCGAAGAGGCGCTTCTCGACGCCCGCGCAAACAATTATCTCACAGCACTATTCCGCGCGCCAACCTCCACGACGCAGCCTGGACAATGCTTCGCGCTGGCCTCGCTCGATATTTCCACCGGCGAATTTCTGCTCGCCGAAGTCTCCGGCGCGGATATTTCAGGCGAACTCTCCCGGCTTGGCCCTGGCGAAATCATCGCCGGTGAT
>JADFHH010000008.1 GCA_022567275.1 Pseudomonadota bacterium
TTTACCTGGGTGATGATTAAGGAGTCTGTCTACCTGACGGCGAAGGCGACGGCGATGGTGTGCTGGCTGTTTGTCGGGTCATGGACCTTCGCGTCCGTATTCTCCTACCTCGGCGGCCACGAAATCATCGAGCATTTCGTTCTTGGATTCGAACTGGCCCCCTGGCAGTTCCTGGTCATGGTGCAGCTCATCATCTTCCTTCTGGGCTGGCCCCTGGAATGGTCGGAAATCCTGATCATCTTCGTGCCGATTTTCCTGCCCATGTTGCCGGCTTTCGACGTTAACCCGTATTTCTTCGCCATGCTGGTGGCCCTCAACCTGCAAACATCGTTCCTCACCCCGCCCATGGCGATGTCCGCCTATTACCTGAAAGGGGTGTTGGGGAAAGCCATCGAATTGGCTGATATTTTCAAAGGCATCATACCCTATCTCTTCATCGTCATTTTCATCATGGTCATGATGTATCAGTTCCCGCAGATCGCGCTGTGGCTGCCTGATTACTTTTTTGGCAAATATATCCCTTAGGATGGGATGAGATGGGATATCTTCTGAATAAAATACGGTGCGGGTTTAGGGAGTGAAAATATAATGTCCAAGGCTACCCTTGAAAAAATCTTCGGCTTGATCGGAACGCTTCTGATCGCCGCTTTCGTTCTCGGCTTGGCGGAAAGTATTTCTTCCGGTGCCGCCGGATTTTGGGGCGGCCTTCCGTTTTGGGTGATCTGCTTCATTGTCCTGACACTGGTCGTCTATGATTTCTGGGATACGTGCCTGCGAAAAAAGCCATCCCGCTGAGCTAAGCGACTCCGATTCTCCGTCCGCTGTTGGCGCCAGGAACTTCATGCCTATGACAATGAATGAACTTTCCGCCACCGGGGCACTCGAAAAAATACGCGGCGGTGAGATCACCTCCGTAGAATTGGTCCAGGCCTGTCTTGACCGGATCGAACAGGTCGATGGCGACATCGAGGCCTGGGCGCATCTGGACCCCGAATACGCCCTCGAACAAGCCCGTGCCCGCGATACCCAGAGGCAGACCGGCGCTCCTCTGGGACCGCTGCACGGTATTCCTGTCGGTATCAAAGACATCTTCGACACCCGGGATCTGCCGACGGAAAACGGCACCGTCATCGATTCCGGGCGTCAGCCGATTTCCGACTGCAAGGTTGTCAGTCTGCTGATCGAAGCCGGCGCCGTCATCCTGGGCAAGACGGTATCCACCGAACTGGCCGTATTCGGGCCGGGTAAAACTAAAAACCCTCATAACCCGAAACACACCCCCGGCGGTTCATCCAGCGGTTCGGCGGCGGCGGTGGCGTCCTTTATGGTGCCTCTGGCCGTCGGCACCCAAACCAATGGCTCGGTGATCCGGCCCGCATCCTTTTGCGGCGTCGTCGGCTTCAAACCCACCCACGGTCTGATCCCCAGGACCGGGATACTGCCCTTGTCCGCCTTTCTCGACACGGTCGGGGTTTTCGCGCGCACTGTCGAGGATGCCGCCCGGATTGCCGAGGTTCTTGTCGCGCACGATTCCGGCGATCCCGGCACGGCCCCTCGCGCCCGCCCGCGGCTGTCCGCGCTCGCCACCGAAGACCCGCCCATGACGCCGATCCTTACCTTCGCCAAGACCCCGGTCTGGGACCAGGCGGACAAGGAAACGCAGGAGGCGTTCGGCGAACTGACGGATGTCCTGGGCGAGGAATGCGACAGCCTGGACCTGCCCGGGCAGTTCGACAAAATCATTGAAATGCACCGGGACATTATGAACGTGGACCTGGCCAAACACCTCGCCGGCTATTACGAGCACGGCAAGGACAAGCTGACCGATATCCTGAAAGGCATGATTGAGGACGGGCGGAAGGTCACCGCCGCCGATTACAACATGGCGCTCGACTGGCGCGAGAGTCTGAACCTGTTCCTCGACAAGCTGTTCGAGGACTATGACGCGATCATCACCCCGGCCGCGGCCGGCGAGGCCCCGGCCGGACTGGATGCCACCGGAAACCCAATTTTCAACACCCTTTGGACCTACCTCGGCACCCCGGCGATCACGCTTCCCCTGATGGAAGGCCCGAACGGGCTTCCCGTGGGCGTGCAACTCATCGGCCAGCGAGGCGACGACGCAAGGCTTCTCAGGACGGCATCCTGGCTGATAAAGCGGGTAGAGACCGGCGGCTAATACCGCCTTTCTCTTTCGCCCTACCGGGTGTCGCCGGATTCCCGGCTATAGACATCTTCGGATCGGATAATGTCGTCCTCTCCCAGATATGAGCCTATTTGAACCTCGACGATTTCCAGCCGGGTTTCGCCGCGATTTTCGATGCGATGCCAGTCCGTCACCGGAATATAGGCGGATTCGCCTTCGTTGAGATCGAATTGCCTGTCGCCATGGGTGATCCGCGCCGTCCCGCGAACCACAACCCAGTGTTCGCTGCGGTGGCGATGCATTTGCAGCGACAACACGCCGCCGGGGTTCACAATCAAGCGCTTCACTTGAAATCGGGGTCCCAGACACAAACTCTCAAAATAGCCCCACGGCCTGTATTGCCTCACATTCCGATCATGCTCCGCGCGGCCCTGCTTGCCAATGGCTTGGGCCAGCGCGGCGACATTTTGCGCTTCGTCCTTGTGCGCGACCAGCAATACATCGCGCGTATCGGCAATGACGAGATTTTCAAGTCCCAGACCGGTCACGAGCCGGTCTTCGCCATAGATCAGGCAGTTGGTCACATTGTTTAGAATCGCATCGCCGAAGACACTGTTTCGCGCGGCGTCCTGCTCGATGATTCCGCTGAGAGAAGCCCAGGAACCGACATCGCGCCAGCCGGCATCGAGGGGCAGTACGACCGCATTTCGTGTCGGCTCCATGACGGCATGGTCGAGTGAAATTTCCGGTGACCCGGCGAAGGCCTGTTCATCGAGACGGTAAAACCCGAGGTCTTGCCGCGCATTCTCATAGGCCGTCCTGCACGCGCGCGCCAATTCCGGCTGCAAACTTTCAATTTCCTTCAGAAGCATTGCCGCAGGCAGAACGAAAATGCCGCTGTTCCAGTAGTGGCCGCCTTGTTCAGCGAGGGTTGCGGCGGTTTCCGCATCGGGCTTTTCAACAAAAGATAAAACTTCGTATGCGCCGGCGCATGGGCTATCCAGCGCCGCTCCGCGCGCGATGTAACCAAAGCCGGTATGCGGTTCGCTTGCGGCGATGCCGAACAGAACAAACCTCCCGCCCCGGGCCGCCTCGACGGCGTCATCGACCCGGCGGGCAAATGCCGCCGGATCATCCATGATATGATCGCACGGCATAACAACCATGATTCCCTCGGGGTCTTCTTCGGCGACCGAGAGCGCGGCCACCGTGACCGCTGGCGCGGTATTGCGGCCAACCGGCTCCAGATAAATCTTGCGCGCCGCGCAGCCGCACGCCTCGAGTTGTTCGGTTACGATAAAACGATGCGCGTTGCTGCAAATGACGGTCGGATCGGCAGTGTCGTCCCTGTCATCGAGACGGCGTGCGGTATTCTGGAACAGCGTACCGGGTTGTGAAGGCGGCAAGCGCAAGAACTGTTTGGGGTATGCCGCGCGCGAAAGCGGCCACAGGCGCGTTCCCGAACCGCCGGAAAGCAATACAGGGTAAATTGTCATTATGCGGCGCTCACCGCAGTGAACACATCAGTAACCCGGCGCCGAACGCGCACGATCAGTGAGACTGTATCCATATTTTTGCCGGTGTCGCCCCAAATTGTATTCGTTATGCTTGCGATGCGCTTACTGAACAACTTTCCTGAGAGGAGATATGGGTATAAGCTATTGAATTTATTGGTCGGAGTGGCAGGATTTGAACCTGCGACCCCCTCGTCCCGAACGAGGTGCGCTACCAGGCTGCGCCACACTCCGCCACCAGCCGAAAGTTCGCGAGTTATAGCGCCGCTCCTCGAGGCTCGCAAGCAGCCTGGAAGGCTAATGTGGTAGCACATCAATCGCGGAGAGAGTTGTCGTGGCTCTGTCCTTCTCATATAACTGGCGGCCTGTTGAGCTTTGCGTCGTCTGGCGTTGTTGTCGCGAAATTAGCGTATATGCATGGCGATTATTGGGGCGTAGCCAAGTGGTAAGGCAACGGGTTTTGATCCCGTGATTCGCAGGTTCGATCCCTGCCGCCCCAGCCAACGTGATTTTTCAGGTGGAAGGTGCTGTTTTCTGCAGCACGAAAAACTAACTCCCAGGCCAGATCGTCCCACAAATATGTTGCAAAAAGGCAACGTGATTCATTATTCGTACAATAGATTCATAAAAAGCCTTTAGATCCCTGTCCAATAGGGTATAATTGATTGTTGCAAACAAAAACGTATCAGGTGTTTTGTTCGCTTGGGGACGGCGGCGTGGTTTTGAAAAATAGCATTGGCGGGGGTAAGGGGTCTGTTGCGCGTGGTGCGCGCACGGTGCTGCTTGCCGTCATCTGCGTAGTTGCTTTCTTGCCTGGCGCGGCGCATGCCATCTCCCTGAAGACCGCGATCGAAATCGCTTTGCAAGCCAATCCCGAGATCGGCGAGGCCATCGCCAATCGCGAAGCACTGGAATTCGAGTTGAGGCAAGCGCGCGGCTTGTATCTGCCTAGTGTGGATGGCGAGGCGCGCTATGGCGTGCAGCGGCTCGACAGCCCGGGCACACGCATATCTGGCACCAGTGACAAGACCCTCAGGCGCCGTGAAGTCAGAGCGTCTTTGACCCAGCGCGTGTTCGACGGTTTCAACCGCCGCGGGGAACGTCACCGGCAGGCATCACGGGTAGATAGTGCATCCCATCGTGTTTACGAGCGCTCGGAGCGGATCGCGTTGAATATCGCGCGCGAATATCTCGAAGCAGGCCGTCTGTTTCATATTGTAAAATTCGGCGAAGAGAATCTGGCGTATCACAAACGAATCCTGGGTGATCTGAAAGAAGGCGAATCCGCCGGATCCATATCCATTGCCGACCGCCAGCAGGCCGAGGAGCGCGTATTCGCCGCCGAAGCGAGATTGATCGAGTTCACCGAGGATCTCAACGGGGCGAAGATTCGTTTCTTCAGGCAGGTCGGATTGCCGCTCGACAGTTTTATCGCGCCGCCGAGCGTAACGTCAGCACAACCAACCGGACTTTCCCAGGCGCTTGGAATCTCCCGGACAAATAACCCGCGCATCAAGATCGCGAAGGCCGATCTCGACGTAGCTCGCGCGCAAATCGAGCAAGCGCGCAGCGAATATTATCCGAAAGTCGACATCGAGTTGCAAGGCCGGCGTGGCCTCGATCTGAATGGCGTCTTCGGCAGCGAAACAGAACTGCGCGCGGAACTGGTTCTGCGCTGGAACATGTTTAGAGGCGGCATTGACCGCGCCACAATCCAGGAGCAGTTACGCCGTTCCGACGAAGAACGGTTTGGTCTGAGAAGGGCACACCGGGAAGTTGAAGAGAGCGTGCGGCTTGCATGGGACCGCCGGGTGCAGCAACGCCGCCGCTATGCGCGGTTGCGCGATCAGCTGGCGAGCATTGAGCGTCTCGTGAGTTCCTATGCGGAGCAGTTCAAGGTCGGCGACCGTTCGTTACTCGATCTGCTCGATACGCAAAATACGCGTTTTAACACCCAGGTTCTGGTCGAAACCGCACGTAGCGCTTTAGAATTCGCCGAATACCAGGTACTCGGCAGTATCGGTATGCTTTTGAATACGCTGCAAATACCTGCACCAGAACAATCCGGCACCTATGCGCGTGCGGAGCATCGGGTTCCTGAAACTGCCGATGGCGAAACCGAGCGGCGCATCCAGCCCGGTCAGCGCTGGACCACAAAAAGCTCGCGTTAAGATAGGTTTCCCGTGCGACATGTGTGGTATTACGCACCTTGTCGAACGAGTTCACAGGCCTGTATTTACGGCTGGCTTTCTGGCGTGAGTGGGGACGAGTGGATAAACTTTCAGCAGAACTTCTGAAATCCGCAGAACACCCAGGCCAATCTGATTCCGTGCGCGGATTGGCCGCGGACGAAGTTTTTTCCGATGGGCTGCTGGGTTGTCTCGAATTTATTTCCCGGCATTTCGACCGGTCCATTCCTGCCGGCGCCCTGGTCTCCGGTTTGCCCCTTGAAGAAGGCAGGCTGACGCCCAGATTGTTTCCCCGTGCTGCCGCCCGTGCCGGGCTTTCGGCCAGGGTCCTGCGCCGGCCGCTTGACAAGATCACTTCGCTTCTGCTTCCCGCCGTGCTGCTGCTGGACGGGAATGAAACCGTTGTGCTCGTGGAGCTGGCGGGCAATGGCGCTGCACAGATCATTTTCCCGGAAACCGGCCGTGGCCTTGTGGAGATGGATGCTGAACAACTGACGCAGCGCTATTCCGGTTATTGCATTCTCGTGAAGCCCGAATATCAGTTCGAGAGGGTGGATGCCGGCAGCGGCAAACCCTCAGGCGAAAACTGGTTCTGGAGTGCGGTAACGCCGCTTTGGCCGAACTATCTGCAAATTCTGATCGCCGCGGCGCTGATCAACATACTGGCGCTGGCCTCTCCGCTTTTCATCATGAACGTCTATGATCGCGTTCTGCCAAACAAGGCGATATCCACATTGTGGGTGCTGGCGATCGGCATCGCCATCGCCATCAGCTTCGACTTTATGCTCAAGATGTTGCGCAATTATCTGATCGGCAATGCCGGCCGCAGGGCTGACATTCTTCTGGCCAGCCGGTTGTTCGCGCATGTCCTGAACATGGATTTGAGCCAGCGGCCGATGAAGACCGGTGAATTTGCCAACCAGTTGCGGGATTTCGAGAATGTCCGCGAGTTTTTTACCTCCAATACGGTGGTGGTCCTGACGGACTTCATCTTTATCTGGCTGTTTATCTTCATCATCTACCAAATCGCCGGCGTGGCGGCTCTTGCGCCGATGGCCGCTGTTTTTCTTGTGCTGATTGCCGGCGGTTTGTTGCAGATCCCTCTCCACAAGGTCGTCCGGGACGCGCAATCGGAAGCGACCCACAGACATTCCCTTCTCATCGAAGCATTGACGGGTCTTGAGACCATCAAGACAACACGCGCGGAGAGCCAGTTTCAGAGCAAGTGGGAGCAATTTGTCGGCAAGAACGCAAAAACGACTGAAAAGTTGCGGTCAATTTCGGCCATCGGCATGAATTTTACCTCCTTCACGCAACAATTCGTCACCGTGGGAGTGGTGATTATCGGCGTCTATCTGTTCGATCTGGGCGAGGTCTCGTCCGGCGCCATCATCGCAGCGGTGATCCTCGCCGGGCGCGCCGTCGGGCCCCTCGGCCAGATCGCCGGGACGATCGGGCGCTCCCAGCAAGCATTTCACTCATTGGGCGTGTTGAACCAGATCATGTCGGTGCCTGGGGAAGATGAAGGCCAGCAGCGGCATATTGACCTTGCAATAACAGCCGGTTCGGTAGAATTTGAAAATGTCACATTTAACTACCCCGGTGCGGAAGTGCCGGCGCTAAAGGAACTGTCGTTAAAGATCGCGCCGGGCGAGCGTGTCGGGATCATCGGCCGTATCGGCTCGGGCAAGACGACGCTCGGGCGTCTGATATCGCGCCTCTATGTCCCGAGCGAAGGTTCGCTGCTGCTGGATGGCGTTGATGTGCGTCAATATCACCCCAGCGATATCCGCCGCCGGGTGGCGTTTATATCTCAGGACTCCGCCCTGTTTCATGGCTCGGTGAGAGACAATATCGTGCTCGGGGCACCCCATGTGTCCGATGATCTGATGATACGCGCGGCGGATTTGGCTGGTGTCTCCGATTTTGTCAAGCGGCACCCGCAAGGGTTCAATATGCCGGTCGGTGAAGCGGGGCGCTTCCTCTCCAGCGGGCAACGCCAGTCGATCGCGCTGGCGCGGGCTTTTTTGTTCGATCCGCTGATATTGTTTCTCGATGAGCCGTCCGGCTCCATGGACATGGCGTCCGAACGGGCCTTGATAGAGAGGCTGAAAACCGCCTTTCGCAAGGATCAGACTGTGATCCTGACAACCCATCGCACCAACATTCTCACGCTGGTTTCACGGCTGATTATCATCGAAAATGGCCGGGTGGCGGCCGATGGCCCGCGCGATGTCGTGCTCAAGGCGCTGCGCAAGCAGGCTGATTCGCAAACCACTAAAGATGCCGGAGCCCGGCAAGGCGCTGGAAAAGCGAGTTCTGCGAGACCGCGCAAGAAAAGCCTTACACCGTCTTCCGCGACAGACCATGATGTGAACAAGGTTGAGATCGAGAGATAATCATGGACGAACGCTGTCGGTAGCACACAGAGTTGTCCGGTTTTGATAGCACATTAATTGTCCGCTTCTGTTTTTGTTGTTGGTCCTGTGGGCCCTGTGGGCAAGCGCTTTGGCGGTTGTCCACAAGTCCACAGGCCTTTGGCTGCGTCGAAGCGGTTCACGCGGCATTTTTCAACACCTCCGGTGTGATCGGATTTCCAGTTTGGCCATAGCTGGCGATCTTGCCGGGCCCGTGGAATAAAGACAGGGTTCCATCCGGGTACTCATGGATCGTCACCCTGGCTTTGACATAGTGATGGCGCAGCGGGCTTTGTGGCAGCTGCAGCGTCTTGTTCTTGTAGCGTACGGTGTTGTCGCGCCCGACCACGCGTTGTTCGTGGACACACAAGACCTCCCGCGAGCATGACCCTGTCCCTAACCGCTGTGAAGCCGTTGTCCGGCAGGTGTGCGGGCACGGCAAAACGGGCGTTGTGGTCGGGCAGATAGGTTTTGGCGATGAACCGGTTGGCGTCCGCGATATTGCCGATCCCGGCGAGCTTCATCTCCTTGACCAGCCGATCCTGGAAGGTGGCGAACGCCCGCTCCGAGCGGCCGCGTGCTTCGGGGCTGTAGGCTGCGATATGTTCGATGCCCAAATGCCGCAACGCCCGGCCCACCTGGGTCGGATTGGTTTTGTCCACTTTTCCCCCGGCCTCGGGCGTGTGGAAGTAATGGCTGCCACGGTCGGTATAAAACGCCGCCGGCAGGCCATGTTCGCAAAACACCTGCAAAAGGGCGCGGAATGTCGAGGCGGTGCCTTCCTCGGCAACCAGAAAGGCTGAATAAACCTCGGAAGTCGCATCATCCAGGGTGACAATCAGATCCAGCGGCGCGAGACCCTGGAGCCAGTCATGCGTGCTGCCGTCCCCCGCCTTCGCGCGGGCAGGCTCTGGTGCAGCATCATGCCCACGCAAGGCCGCCGCGTCCGCTTGCGCCGGTGGGCGCCACGGCGCGGCGCACGCACGACCAGGCCTGCCGTATGAAGCTGCGTCTTGGTCCAGGTGTAGCCCCACTTGAAACCGCACTGTGAGCGCAAGTAATCGTGGAAATGTTTCACCGTCCAGCCCATGTGACGGCTGCGGTACTGATCCAGCAGCCATTCGATCTCGTCCGCCGGAACAGCCCGCGCCGACGTCCTGCCAAGCCGTCTGTCGAGCAGGCCATCCAGTCCCTCCTCCTCATAACGACCGCGGTAACGCCGGAAACTGCGCTCCGACATCCCCAGCATCTCCGCAGCCTCCAGCGCCGAAATCCTCCTGGCCTCCCAGCGGCTCAGCACATCGCGAAACTTCTGCATCCTTCGTTCCTGTAGCCAATGTGTCCGGTTCATCCCATTCCCCTCGCTCATATCAAGGGAACCAGATAACCGGACAACTCACGTGCTACATAAACCGGACAATTGATGTGCTGCCGACAATACCGGTCCCTCTTGCATTGTCTCGCGGCGGGGAGTGTCCTATAACCCACTCGGTTTTTCCGGTCCGTGCTATACAAGGCAGTGGAAAACCGGCCCGTCGGCCGGGTCCGGGGCGCCGGGTTTGCGCGCGATGAGGCGGCGCAAACGATTCATCGAAATTCAGATTAAATAAGCGAGGACATTTCAATATGCCTTGGAGCAAGCAAAGCGGCGGCGGTGGCGGCGGCGGAGGAGGAGGCCCCTGGGGCCAGGGTCCCAGAGGCGGCAACGGCGGCCGCGGTCCGGGCCCTGATCTGGAGGATATCATCCGCAAGGGACAGGACCGGCTGAAGCAGGCCCTGCCAGGCGGCGGTTCGGGAAAACTCATGTGGATATTGGTGGTGCTCGGCATCACCGGCTTTTGGCTGATGAACTCCTTTTACACGGTGAAGCCTGAAGAAGAGGGGGTGGTGCTGCGCTTTGGCGAATATGTGCGCTCCACTCCGCCAGGGCTGCATTTTATCATCTGGCCGATAGAGACGGTCGAGACGCCGAAAGTGCAGGAAGAAAACCAGATGAACTTCGGTTTGTCTTCGCGTGGCGGATCGCCCGAAGGGCTGATGCTGGCCGGCGATCAGAACATCGTCGATATCAGATTCACCGTGCTGTGGAAAATCTCCAACGCCCAGAATTTCCTGTTCGAAGTGCGCGATCCCGAACAGCTGGTGCGCGTTGTCGCGGAAAGCGCCATGCGCGAGGTCGTCGGGAGCACCCCGGGCGATCAAATCCGCACGCAAGGACGTCTGGAGGCGCAAAACCAGGTACTGACCCTTATCCAGGAAACGCTTGATTCTTATAAATCAGGCATCCGCATAACCGGTGTGAAACTCGAGAAAGCAGACCCGCCTCCCTCGGTGATCGACGCCTTCGAGGAAGTACAGCGCGCCGAGCAGAACCAGAACAAATTTATTCGCGAAGCGGAGTCCTACCGTAACAAGCTGCTTGGCGAAGCGCGCGGCGAATCGTCGAAAATCGTCGAGGACGCAAAAGCTTACCGGGCGCGCGTGGTCAACGAAGCCGAAGGCGAGGCGGAGCGTTTCATCTCCGTCTATAATGAATACGTCAAGGCCAAGAACGTGACCCGCAAGCGGATATTCCTGGAAACCCTCGAAGAGGTCTATTCGAACACCAACAAGATCATTATCGAGACGGGCCAGGGATCGCCGGGCGTCGTGCCATATCTGCCCTTGCCCGAGATCGCGAAAAGAAGCAATTCCAGCCGCTCAAATCCGGCAGGAGGTCAATAATGGGTAACGCAATTAAAGCCTTTGTTCTGGTGCTCGTGGCCGTGGCCGCGTTCGTCGCCTATTCCTCGTTCTTTATTCTCAATGAGCGCGAAAAGGCGCTTGTCATCCGGTTCGGTCAAATCCAGCGCACGGTGGATAAGCCCGGGCTCCACTTCAAGATGCCGCTCGTCGAGGAAATCGTTTTTGTCGAGGACCGGTTGCTGTTCTTCGAAAGCCTGGACAAGAGCGTGCAGGTCATTGACGGGCGCCGCTATAGCGTGGACGCCATCATCATGCTCAGGATCGTCAATCCGCAGAAATTCCGCGAGACGGCCAATGCCTCTCTGAACCAGGTGCGCGACCGTCTCGAGACGCGTCTCGACGCCGCCTTGCGCCAGACCTACGGCAAGCGCACCTTTGCTTCCGCGCTGTCGAAGGATCGCCGGGCGATGATGCGCGAAATTCGCGATTCGGTCCGCATCGAGGCGCTGTCCCTGGGCGTTGATATTGTCGATGTCCGCATTCGCCGCACCGATCTGATGCAGGACGTGCTCAAGGACACCTATGACCGCATGAACGCGGAACGCTTCGCGGAAGCGGCGCAGTTGCGCGCCATCGGCGATGCGGCGCGCCGCCGCATTCGCGCCGAAGCCGAACGCGAGGCGGTCGAGATGGTCTCCGTAGCCCAGAAGGAATCGGAAATCATCCGCGGCAAGGGCGAAGCCAGGCGCAACGCCGTGTTCGCCGACGCCTTTCAGCGCGATGAGGAGTTTTTCGCTTTCTATCGCTCCATGCAGGCCTATCCAAGGAGTCTGCGGGGCGAGGGTACGACATTGGTTCTGACGCCGAATAGTGATTTTTTCCGTTATCTGAGGGATCCAAGCGGTAAGCTGCCAGACAGGAAATAAGGTCAATAATGTATGATTTGCTGGTCGCCGCCGGCCTGGTCCTGGTTATCGAGGGGCTGTTATGGGCCCTGGCGCCCGGTTTTGGCAGACGGATGCTCGACGCCGCATCGAAGATGCCGGATTCGAGCCTGCGGATAGGTGGCGCGGGCGCCGTTGCCGCCGGTGTGCTGGTGGTCTGGCTGGTGCGGGGATAGCCATGAAATACACGCGAACACATACTGGAGCTGCCGCGATCACCGCGAAAGGCCCGGGCCGGGTTGCGGGTCTCGCCGCGCTATGCCTGTTCGCCATCATTTTCGCCTTCACGGCTTCAGCCTTCGCGCAAATGCGCGGTCCAGGATCTGTCGCCGACCTTGCGGAAAAGCTGCAGGACGCGGTTGTCAATATCTCCACCACACAGACGCTCAAGGGCGGCAAGGGCGTTCCGTTTCCAAACATTCCCAAGGGATCGCCATTCGAGGAGTTCTTTGAAGATTTCTTCGACCGCCAGCAGCGCCCTGGCCGCCCGCGCAAGGTGACTTCGCTCGGCTCCGGCTTCGTGATCGATTCCAGCGGCCTCATCGTCACCAACAATCACGTGATCGACGGGGCCGAGGAAATTTTCATCAAATTCAGGGATGGCTCAAAGCTGAAGGTTGAAAAGGTCGTGGGCACCGATTCCAAGACCGATATGGCCCTGCTGAAGGTCAACCCGGACAAGCCGCTGATGGCGCTCCAGTTTGGCGATTCCGACAAGATGCGCGTTGGCGACTGGGTGATGGCGATCGGCAATCCGTTCGGTCTCGGCGGCACGGTTACGCTCGGCATCATCTCCGCCAAGAAGCGCGACATCAATTCCGGTCCCTATGACGAATTCATTCAGACCGACGCGGCGATCAACCGCGGCAATTCCGGCGGGCCGTTGTTCAATATGGAGGGCAAGGTGATCGGCGTGAATACCGCGATCATTTCACCGACCGGCGGGTCCATCGGCATCGGCTTCGCCGTGCCGTCGAAGACGGCGGTTCATGTGATCGATCAGTTGCGCCGTTTCGGCGAGACGCGCCGCGGCTGGCTGGGCGTGCGTATACAGACAGTAACCGAAAGCATTGCCGATAGTCTCGGCATGGACAAGCCAACCGGCGCGCTGGTCGCCAGCGTTACCGAGGACAGCCCGGCGGAGGCCGCCGGCATCGAGGTGGGTGACGTGATCCTGTCATTCGACGGCAACAAGGTCGAGAACATGCGCGGCCTGCCGCGCCTGGTGGCGCAGACTCCGATCGGCAAAACGGTCGAAGTCGAAATCCTGCGCAACGAAAAGAAGAGAATCCTCAATGTGCCCCTCGGCAGGCTGCCGGAGAAGAAGCAAGCCGCGAAGAGCGACAAGAGCGAAAAAATGGAGGTGGAAAAGACGTCTCTGCTGGGCCTTACCATCTCGCCCATGTCGGATGAGCTCAGGTCCCGGTTCAAGATTGCCAAGGATATCGAGGGCGTGGTGATCTCCGCCGTCGATCCCGACAGCGACGCGGCGGCCAAGAATATCGCCGCTGGAAACGTCATCGTCGAGGTCAAGGGCAAGAAAGTAACAACACCATCAGATGTCGGGAAAGCGATCGAGGGCGCGAAAAAAGCGGGCCGCAATTCGGTGCTGCTGCTGATCGCCGGCGGCAAGGGAGAGTTACGCTTCGTCGCGCTTGCGCTGAAAAAAAGCAAACCCTAACCGGCAAACTCCCCGCGTCTGTAGCCCTGGGCGAACAGCACGCCCGTCAGATCGCCATGATCAATGCGGGCATCAGCCGCCGCCGCCACGATGGGTTTTGCATGATAGGCAATGCCAAGGCCCGCTTCGGCGATCATGGCGAGATCATTGGCGCCGTCGCCGAGGCCAAGGGTTTCTTCCCGCCTCAGCCCCAGCGACCGGCGGTGGCGGCGCAGGGCATCGAGC
>JADFHH010000290.1 GCA_022567275.1 Pseudomonadota bacterium
CCAAACGATGGCCTGATGATCGCCGATCTGCGCGACTATGATTAGGGTCACGGAGCTTTGACATGACGGGAGCGATTGTTGGATGGGCGCATTCGAAATTCGGTAAATTGGCGGGGGAGACCGTTGAAAGCCTGATCACAACAGTTGCATTGGATGCCATCCGCGACGCCGGTATCGATCCTGTAGACGTGGACGAGATCGTTCTCGGGCATTTCAATGCCGGGTTCTCAAAACAGGATTTCACCGCGTCGTTAGTGCTTCAGGCGCACGACGATCTGCGTTTCAAACCGGCGACGCGGGTGGAGAATGCGTGCGCGACGGGATCGGCCGCGATCCACCAGGGCCTGAAATCCATCGCCGCGCGCCAGGCCCGCTTCGTGCTTGTGATCGGGGTTGAACAAATGACGCAAACGCCGGGTCCGGAGATTGGCGAAAACCTTCTCAAAGCCTCCTATCTGCCGGAGGACGGTGAGACGCCCGCGGGTTTTGCCGGTGTGTTCGGGGCCATCGCGCAAAACTATTTTCAGGCCTGGGGCGATCAATCCGATGCGCTTGCCATGATCGCTGCAAAAAACCACGCCAACGGGGTGAACAACCCCTATGCGCAAATACGCAAGGATCTCGGGTATGAGTTTTGCCGCACGATAAGCGAGAAAAACCCCAATGTCGCCGGTCCTTTGAAGCGAACCGATTGCGCCCCGGTCTCGGACGGCGCCGCGGCCATTATTCTGGCTGATTTCCAGACCGCGCTGGGCCGGCCCAAGGCGGTTGCGTTTCGCGCCACCGCCCATGCGCAAGACTTCTTGCCCATGTCAAAACGCGACATCTTGAAATTCGAGGGCTGCCGGGAAGCCTGGAGCCGGGCGCTGGAGAGCGCGGATATCTCCCTGGACGATCTGTCGTTCGTGGAAACCCACGACTGCTTCACAATCGCCGAGCTGATCGAATATGAGGCCATGGGATTGACGAAACCCGGAGAGGGCGCCAGGGCAATTTCGGAAGGCTGGACGCAAATCGGCGGCAAGCTGCCCGTCAATGTATCCGGCGGGCTGAAATCGAAGGGGCACCCCATAGGCGCGACGGGGGTTTCCATGCACGTCCTGTCCGCCATGCAACTGACCGGGGAAGCCGGCGACATGCAGCTGCCCAGGGCCGAGAGGGCCGGCATATTCAACATGGGCGGCGCGGCGGTAGCGAACTATGTGTCCATACTCGAGGCGCTCAAACCCGCGTGATCTTCTGTGCTAGGGTCCGCGGACAATTATTGAACAAGCATTTTAGGGGAGCAGACACATGCGGCGGATTGGCCATTTCATCGACGGCGCGCCGGTTGCCGGCACGAGCAAACGCGAGGGCGACGTGTTCCTGCCGATGACCGGCGAGGTGCAGGCGAAGGTTGCCCTGGCGAGCGCCGAGGAAGTGAACGCCGCCGTCGCCAGCGCGAAACAAGCGCAACCGGCATGGGCGGCAATCAACCCGCAACGGCGCGCGCGTGTGCTGAGAAAGTTTATCGAGCTGGTTCACCGCGACTATGACGCGCTCGCCGAACTGCTTTCCAGTGAGCATGGCAAAACGATTGCCGATGCGCGCGGCGACATCGAGCGCGGGCTGGATGTGGTTGAGTTCGCGCTTGGCATTCCCCATCTCCTCAAGGGCGAATATACCGAAGGCGCCGGCCCTGGCATCGCTGTCTACTCGATGCGCCAGCCGCTCGGCGTTGTCGCCGGCATCACGCCGTTCAACTTCCCGGCCATGATTCCGTTGTGGAAGGCGGCGCCCGCCATCGCCTGTGGCAATGCGTTCGTGCTCAAGCCCTCCGAGCGCGACCCCGGCGTGCCGATGCGCCTTGCCGAGCTGTTCATCGAGGCCGGATTGCCGGCCGGCATCTTCTCCGTCGTCAACGGTGACAAGGAGGCCGTCGACGCACTGCTCGATCACCGCGATATTCAAGCCATCGGCTTCGTTGGCTCGACCCCGATCGCGGAATATGTTTACACGCGCGGCAGTGCTGCCGGCAAACGCGTACAATGCTTCGCCGGTGCGAAGAATCACATGATCATCATGCCGGACGCCAATATGGATCAGGCGGTAGACGCGCTCATCGGCGCCGGTTACGGGTCGGCCGGCGAGCGCTGCATGGCGATCTCCGTAGCCGTTCCGGTCGGCGAAGCAACCGCCGACAGGCTCATCGAAATGCTCGTCCCGCGCGTGGAAGCGCTCAAGATCGGCCCCTCGAGCGACCCGGATGCCGATTTCGGTCCCATGGTGACGGCCGAGGCGCTTGAACGCGTAAAGGGCT
The DNA here is from genome assembly GCA_022567275.1 of Pseudomonadota bacterium. GTDB lineage: Bacteria > Pseudomonadota > Alphaproteobacteria > Rhizobiales > Methyloligellaceae > UBA2767. The sequence goes on from JADFHH010000290.1 coordinate 2,300, forward strand.
ATGTGCAGACCGGCATCGATGAAGGCGCCGAGTTGCTGGTCGATGGCCGCGATTTCAGGATGCAGGGCTATGAAGAGGGTTTTTATATGAGCGGCTGCCTGTTCGACCGCGTGACAAAAGATATGGAGATCTACAAGCAGGAGATTTTCGGGCCGGTTCTCTCGGTGGTTCGCGCGCAAAGCTATGAGGAAGGGCTTGCGCTCGCCAACGACCATGAATATGGCAATGGCGTCGCCATCTTCACTCAGGACGGTGACGCCGCGGACGATTTCGCTGCCCGCGTCCAGGTGGGCATGGTCGGCGTCAACGTGCCGATACCGGTGCCCGTGGCCTATCACACTTTTGGCGGATGGAAACGCTCGATGTTTGGCGATCTCAACCAGCACGGCCCGGATTCGATCCGCTTTTACACCAGAACCAAGACCATAACCTCGCGCTGGCCCTCAGGCATCAAGGACGGCGCAAGCTTCGTCCTCCCGACGATGAGCTGAGCGTCAAATTTTGGGATTGCCATGGACTTCGCCTTGACGCAGGAGCAAGCGGCCATTTTCACTATGGCGCGCGCCTTCGCCGAAGATCGATTGGCGCCCCATGCGATCGAATGGGACCGAACGCACACACTCCCGGTAGATGTGTTGCGCGCCAGCGCCAAGCTCGGCATGGCGGGAGCCTATGTGGGCGCGGAATATGGCGGTTCAAATCTCTCGCGGCTTGATACAACACTCATCTTCGAGGGGCTGTCTTACGGCTGCCCGAGCATCGCCGCCTTTCTCTCCATTCAAAATATGTGCGCGTGGATGATCGATAAATTCGGCTCTCCAGATCAGCGCGCCCATTGGGTGCCGAAACTCTGCACCATGGAAACCATCGTCAGCTACTGCCTGACCGAGCCGGGTTCGGGTTCCGATTCAGCGGCGCTGCGTACCCGCGCGACAAGCCAAGGCAATGAACTTGTCCTCAATGGCTCCAAATCGTTCATTACCGGTGGCGGTTTTTCCGATCTCTATATCGTCATGGCACGCACCGGCGAGGACGGCCCCAAGGGCATTTCGTCCATCCTCGTCGAAAAGGGGACAGCGGGCCTTTCCTACGGGGCCAATGAGGAGAAAATGGGCTGGAACGCGCTCCCCACGGCTGAATTGCAGTTCGACGATTGCCGGGTGCCGGCGACGAATATGCTCGGTGAAGAAGGTGACGGCTTCAAATATGCGATGATGGGGCTCGATGGCGGGCGTCTGAATAT
>JADFHH010000291.1 GCA_022567275.1 Pseudomonadota bacterium
CCTCGTTGGCGGCCTCGATACTGGACTTCGAGAAGCCGATTTCGGCGAGCAAATCGAAATCCGGCGCATCCAGGCGCGCCACATCGAGGCCCAGTGTCCCGGTGCAAAAACCCTCGCCAAGGGTCCATTTGTTGAAGGTGAATTTGATGTCGAAGGCGGTCTTCAGCGCGGCTTCGACGGCTTCGAGCTTGTCGTCCGTAAAGCCCTTTTCCCTCAGCGCTTTGTGGTTGACGCCAGGGGTATCTTTCAGTGTGCCGTTACCCACCGCATAGCCGATGATCGCCGCGATGGCGTCCGTGTCATAGCCAAGCGTGCGCAGCGCTTGCGGCACGATGCGGTTGATGATCTTGAAATAGCCGCCGCCGGCCAGCGTCTTGAATTTCACCAGCGCGAAGTCCGGCTCGATGCCGGTGGTATCGCAGTCCATAATCAGGCCAATGGTGCCGGTCGGCGCGATGACGCTCGCCTGGGCATTGCGGTAGCCGTATTTGCAGCCCAGCTCCAGCGCGCGGTCCCAGGCTTTTGTCGCGTGCTCCAGAAGACGTGCGTCGGGGCATGCGGCATGGTGCAGCGGCACGGGTGCTGTGGCGAGCTTCTCATAGCCGCTGGTCTCGCCATGGGCGGCGCGGCGATGATTGCGAATGACCCGCAGCATATGCGGTGCGTTTTTCTTATGGCCGGGGAAGGCGCCAAGCTCGCCCGCCATCTCCGCCGATGTGGCATAGGAGATGCCGGTCATCAGCGCGGTGATGGCGCCGCACAGGGCGCGCCCTTCGGTTGAATCGTAGGGGATGCCGCGCGCCATCAGCAGCCCGCCGATATTGGCGTAACCAAGCCCCAATGTGCGGTATTCATAAGACAGCTCGGCAATCCGGCGCGAGGGGAACTGGGCCATCAGCACCGATATCTCCAATACGATGGTCCACAGCCGCACCCCATGCTCGAATTTCTCGACGTCGAATATCCCCCTCCCTGACCCTCCCCCGCTTGCGGGGGAGGGATGGGTGGGGGCATCCCCGCTCGCGGAGGAGGGATGGGAGGGGGCGCCCTCGAACATCATCAGATTGAGCGACGCCAGGTTGCAGGCGGTGTCGTCGAGGAACATATATTCCGAACACGGATTCGATGCGCGAATCTCGCCGCTCGCCGGGCAGGTGTGCCAGTCATTGATGGTGTCGTGGTACTGGATGCCGGGATCGGCGCAAGCCCAGGCGGCGTGGCCGATGCTTTCCCATAAATCGCGCGCGGGCAGGGTCTCGGCGACTTTACCGTCCGTGCGCCGTATCAAATCCCAGTCCGCGCCGTCCTCGACCGCGCGCAAAAATTCATCGCTCACGCGCACCGTATTGTTTGAATTCTGGCCCGAAACCGTCAGATAGGCTTCCGCATCCCAATCGGTGTCATAGATCTGGAAATCAATCGACTGGTAGCCCTGCCGGGCGAACTGGATGACCCGCTGGGTGGTATTGTCTGGCACGCACGCTTTGCGCGCGGCGCGGATTTCGCGCTTCAGCGCCGGGTTTTTCTTAGGCTCGAAACAGTCATCGCCGTCGGCGTCGCAATTGATGCAGGCGCGCATCACCGCATTCAGGCGCTCGGAACAAATCTTCGATCCGGTCACCAGTGCTGCGACCTTCTGCTCTTCCTTCACCTTCCAGTTGATGAATTTCTCGATGTCGGGATGATCGACATCCACCACCACCATTTTCGCCGCGCGCCGCGTGGTGCCGCCGGATTTGATGGCGCCGGCGGCGCGGTCGCCAATCTTCAGGAAGCTCATCAGGCCCGACGACTTGCCGCCGCCGGAAAGGGGTTCGTTTTCGCCGCGCAGATGCGAGAAATTCGAGCCGGTGCCCGAGCCGTATTTGAACAGCCGCGCCTCGCGCACCCACAAATCCATGATGCCGTTTTCATTCACCAGATCATCGTCGATGGACTGGATGAAACAGGCGTGGGGCTGGGGGTGTTCGTAGGCCGATTGCGATGCCTTCACCTTGCCGGTCTCGTGATCGACATAGAAATGGCCCTGGCTCGGCCCGTCGATGCCATAAGCCCAGTTGAGGCCGGTATTGAACCATTGCGGCGAATTCGGCGCGGCCATCTGCATGGCCAGCATGTAACGCAGCTCGTCGAAGAAGGCGCGCGCGTCTTCCTCGGAGGAGAAATAGCCGCCCTTCCAGCCCCAATAGCTCCACGTGCCGGCCAGCCGGTCGAACAGCTGGCGCGCATCGCTTTCACTGCCGTAGCGCTGATCTTCGGGAAGTTTTTCGAGCGCCTCTCCGTCGGGGAGCGAACGCCACAGCCATGAAGGGATGGTGTTTTCCTCAACCCGTTTCAGGGCTGCCGGAACACCGGCCTTGCGGAAATATTTCTGCGCCAGAATATCGGCCGCGACCTGGCTCCAGTGAGCCGGCACCGCGAATTTCTCGAGCTGAAACACAACCGACCCGTCGGGATTGCGAATCTCGCTGGCCGCGTCCCGGAATTCGATCGAATGGTAAGGAGACTTTCCCGCCGTCGTAAATCGCCGCTCAATATGCATAATCTCTCCCCAAAAAATGTCCTGATTGCATGCAGTCATGCACTTCAGGCCGTTGCCGGAAAAGGCCCCTGTATTGTCTAATTCTCAACTTACCCGTCTCGCCCCTCCGGAGCGTTTGCACTCCGTGTTATGTTCACTTTTTCCCCGTTCAGAAAGTGCCGGGCGATGCTCGCTCAGCACAGACCCAAGGTTGCGTGATTCTGTCTACCACGTCAAGATATAGCGTATAAATGTTTAACAAACGCTATATATAGTGTTCGCGCACAGCAGAACCTGTGCGCCGGTTGCGGCGCAAATTGTGGAAAAACTGGGGATAAAACTGGACTGGACTGCCTGGGAACGGGCTGGGAACGGGCTGCGGCTGCAAGCGCGAAGCTCCCTGTTCACGTGTTGAGTTTACACCGATTCGAGCCGGCGTAAAGCGGGCGATATGTGCTTAAGACGAATTATCCGCACTATAGATGCGGCCGGATGAATTTAAGGGGATAACGCACACGTTTCGGGGGATAACGGTCTCGCGCATCACGCCACCCGTCAGGCCGGCGCCCAGATTTATGACACCCGGTGTATCTGGACAGGGAGGTGCGAACCGGTCATATTCCGCTCGCGCTAACAAGAGTTGCGGTGGCCGGCGATGGGAATTTTCACGGAGCTATTTGCCTGGTGGACAGGCAACACCTATGGGACGCGCCTTTACACATGGCGCAAGGGCATCCTTGTCGGCGACGGCTTCGGGATGAGCCGTGACGAGGTGATGGCTATCATCCACGAAGTCGGCGAAACCATCGGCATTGACGCCCTCTACGCCATCGAAGAACGCACAACCGAGCGGCCCGGCTGAAAGTGTCCGCTGGGATGTACCATGACCGCGTTGATCGAAGCCCTGACGTCTTCCGGTCAACGACAATCGGCCTGTACTTCGTTAGCAGACGGTATGCACACTGAAGATGGACAAGAAATTCATTGTCGCCGA